>NZ_SDLS01000012.1:0-246146 GCF_004522315.1 Amycolatopsis sp. CFH S0740
AACACAACCCATTAGGGCTCCTTGAGGGAATCAGATTCCTTCGAGGAGTCCTTCACGGACCCGCACCGCCTCCGTGACCCGGGCGGCCCTCTCGGCGATCTCGTCCGGCTCCGCGGCGAACAGGACGCCGTGCCGGGCTTCGACGGCGACTCGTGCGGTCATCGCGGACGAACGCGCCATTTCCGCCGCCGCGGAGACGTCCGGCAGGGCCGTCGGGTCCACAGTGGACAGCAGCCGTTCCGCCACTCGGACTACCTCCACCGCGACCGCGACCACGTCCGCGGCGGGCTGGGCGCGGTCTGGCACGTCGTGCGTGACGGCGTGGGCGTCGATCTCCGCCAGCCGCAACGCGTGCCGGGTCAGGTGGTCCGCTTCGGCGTCGCCGCCGGCGGCCCGGCTGAGCAGGGCCGCCGCTTGCGCCAGGGCGAGGGCCGCGACCGTCGCCCCGGCCGGAGCCGGGATGGCGGGCCGGGCGAGGGTGTTCAGGAAGTCGCTCACGATCTGGTCCCGCATGGCAGGGTCCCTTCCACTCAGCGCCGGATGCGCTCCATCCCGGGGTCGACCAGCGGTTCCGCGGCTGCCGTCGCGGCGACTCGCCGTCCGAAATACTCGATTTCCACCTGGTCGCCGATCGCCACCGAGCCGGGAAGCCAGGCGTAGGCGATGGGACGGCCGATCGTGTAGCCGTAGGCCGCGCTCGTGACGTAACCCGCGGCGGCGCCGTCCACGAACACCGGTTCCTTGCCCAGCACGACGGTCCGGCCGTCGTCCACGGTGAGGCAGCGCAGCCGCCGCGCCGAGGTCTCCTCGCTGCGGCCGTCGATGGCGGCCCGCCCGGCGAACTCGCCCTTCGCCGGGCGCACCGCGAACCCGACCCCGGCCTCGTACGGGTCGTGCTCGGTGGTCATGTCGGTGCCCCACAGCCGGTAGCCCTTCTCCAGCCGGAGGCTGTTGAACGCGCCGCGCCCGGCCGCGATGACGCCTAATCCTTGCCCGGCCTGCCACAGCGCGTCCCACAGGCGCTGGCCGTTGTCCGCGGAGGTGTAGATCTCCCAGCCGAGTTCGCCCACATAGGACAGTCGCAGGATGGTCACCGGCACCCCGGCGATCCGGGCCCGGCGGCCGCGGAAGTACTTGAGCCCGGTGTGCGAAAGGTCTTCCGCCGACAGCGGTTGCACCAGGTCGCGGGCGAGCGGGCCCCAGACGCCGATGCAGCAGGTGCCGCCGGTGGTGTCGACGACCCGGACGCCTTCCGGGGCGCGGCTGCGCAGGTAGGCGACGTCGATGTTGCCGTTGATGCCGACCTGGAACAGCTCCGGTTCCAGCCGTGCCACGGTGATGTCGCTGCGCACGCCGCCCGCGTCGTCCAGCATCAGCGTGTACGTCACCGAGCCGACCGATTTCGCCAGCTGATTCGTCGTGAGCCCTTGCAGGAACTCCAGCGAACCCGGCCCGCTCACCTCGACGCGCTTCAGCGGCGTCATGTCGTACATCGCGACGCGGTTTCGGGTGTGCCAGGCCTCGGCCGCCACGATCGGCGAGTGGAACTGCCCCGCCCAGGCGTCGCGCGCGGGCGGGAGGAAGTCGTGCGGCAGGTCTTTCAGCAGCGACGCGTTGGCCTCGAACCAGTGCGGCCGTTCCCAGCCGCCCGCCTCCAGGAACACCGCGCCCAGCTCGCGCTGGCGGGCATGGAACGGGCTGACCCGCAGGTCGCGCGGGGAGAGCCGGGGCTGCAGCGGGTGCAGCACGTCGTAGATCTCCACGAAGTTCTGCTGCGCGGTTTCGCGGATGTACTCCGGGGCCAGCTGGACGTCCTCGAACCGGTGCACGTCCAGTTCGTGCAGATCGGTTTCGGAGCGGCCGTCCACAATAGACTCCGCGACCGCCTTCGCGATGCCGGCCGAATGCGTGACCCAGATGGCCTCGGCGATCCAGAATCCGCGCACGTCGCTCGATTCGCCCACAAGCGAACCGCCGTCCGGGGTGAAGGAGAAGATGCCGTTGAAGCCCTCCTCCGCCTTGGTCCGGCCGAGCGCGGGAAGCAGCAGCTTGCTTTCCTCCCACGACGGCGCGAAATCGTCCTCGGTGAACGGCAGCATCGACGGCATCGCGGACGCGGTGACCTCGCCCGGCTCGGCGAACTTGTCCACCGGCATCGGACGATGCGCGTACGAGCCGATGCCGAGCCGGTCGCCGTGCTGGCGGAAGTACAGGTCCTGGTCCTGGTGGCGCAGGATCGGCAGCGCCGGGTGCACCGGGTCGGCCCCGGCCAGTTCGGCGAGCTGGCCCGTTTTCGCGTACTGGTGCGCGAGCGGCAGCAGCGGCACGGTCATGCCGGCCATCTCGCCGATCTCCCGGCCCCAGAACCCGGCGCAGGACACCACGATGTCGGCCGGGACCACCTCGTCGGCCGTCTTGACGCCGGTGACGTGCCCATGAGCCTGCTCGATGCCGGTCACGCGGGTCGAGCCGACGAACCGGGCGCCGCGCGCGGAAGCCCGCTTGATCAGCTCGTCCACCGCGCGCGAGGCGACGGCGAGCCCGTCGGTCGGGACGTAGAGCGCGCCGAAGATCTGGTCCTGGTCGAGCATCGGCCAGCGGCGGACGCATTCGTCCGGGTCGATCAGGTGCGCCTCGACGCCCCACGACGTCGCCCAGCCGTGCTTGCGTTTCAGGTCCGCCCAGCGCGCCGCGGTGCTGGCCACCTCCATGCCGCCGACCTGGTGGAAGCAGCCGAGGTCGAGCAGTTTGCGGACGGTGTAGCCGGCGAATTCGGTCATCGCCTTGGACGGGTTGGTCTGGAACACCAGCCCGGGCGCGTGCGACGTCGAACCGCCGGTCAGCGGCAGCGGGCCCTGGTCGAGCACGGTGACGTCGGTCCAGCCGCGCAGGGTCAGCTCGTCGGCGAGGTTCGCGCCCACGATTCCGGCGCCGATGATCACGACACGGGTCATGAGAACTCCCTGGGATAGGTCAGCGGAAGACGACGGTCCGGTTGCCGTTGAGGAGAACGCGCCGCTCGCAGTGCCAGCGCACCGCGCGGGAAAGCGCGAGGGCTTCGGCGTCGCGGCCGACGGTCGCGAGCGCGCGCGGCGAGTGCGAATGGTCGACCCGCTGCACCTCTTGTTCGATGATCGGGCCCTCGTCGAGTTCGGGGGTCACGTAGTGCGCGGTCGCGCCGACGTACTTGACGCCCCGGTCGTAGGCCTGCGCGTACGGTTTCGCGCCCTTGAACCCGGGCAGGAACGAGTGGTGGATGTTGATCGCGCGGCCCTGCAATTTCTGGCACAGCTCGTCGGAGAGGACCTGCATGTAGCGGGCCAGCACGACGAGGTCGATGTCGTGTTCCCGCACCAGGTCGAGCAGTCGCTGTTCGGCCTCCGGCTTGGTCGCCGGGGTGACCGGGATGTGCACGAACGGCAGCCCGGCGGCCTCGGCCATCGGGCGGAGGTCCTCGTGATTCGACGCGACGAGCGCGATTTCCGCGCCGAGCGCGCCCGCGCGCCAGCGGAAGAGGAGGTCGTTGAGGCAGTGTCCGGCCTTCGACACCATCACCAGCAGCCGGTCCGGGGTGCGGTCGGAGAACCGGTACCGCATGGCGTAGTCGCGGGCGACGACGTCGAACTCGCGGGTCAGATCGTCCACAGTGGCCGGTCCGGCGCAGGTGAATTCGGTGCGCAGGAAGAGTTCCCCGTGCACGTCGTCGTCGAACTGCTGGTGCTCGACGATGTCGCAGCCGTTGCCCACGAGGAACGTCGTCACGGCGTGCACGATCCCGGAGCGCTCGGGGCAGTGCAGGGTCAAGGTGAACTGAGTCAAGACTCCTCCTCTCGGTATTCCAGCGCCGCGTCGGCGAGCCAGGCGGCGAAATAGGGGGCGAACGACTGGCGGACGAGCACGGTGAACTCGCCCGCTTCCCGCACCAGCAGGACGATTCCGGTGCGGGCGTACAGCGTCTGGACGCAGGTGCCCGGCGGCGCGGCCTTCGGGTGGAGGTCGACGGCGCAGCCGTGCGCCAGGACGTCGCGCGCCGCCGGTCCGGCCAGCCGCACCGTGGTGCGCTGCGCGGACACGTCGGTCACCGCGCCGACGGCGATCGCATCCCGCAGCGCTTCTTCGGTGCCTTCGGGTGCGCCGAGCACGAGGTACTCGTCGGGGCCCAGCCACAGGACGTCGCCGATGCCGCTGGTGAACCGGCAGACGTCCGGCAGTGCGGTGCCGAGCACGGCCGCCGCGGCGTCGTGGCCTTCGCGGATGCGGACGTTGAGCTGCGAGACGAACGGACGTTCCTCGGCGAGCACGGCCGGCGCGCAGCCGGCGAGCAGGCTCGCGTGCTCCGCGAGCGGAGACAGGGTCTTAGCCGTCACGGCGGGTCCCCTCCTTGTCGTAGAGCACGGATTCAGTCACCGTCACCGGCACCACCTCGTCGCCGACCGGGACGTACAGCGTCTCCCCGATCCGTTCCCGGCCGGAGCGGACGAGGGCGAGCGCGAAGGTGCGGTCCAGCGCGGCGCTCGGGTAGCTGGAGGTGACGTGGCCGAGCATGCGGACCGGCGGCTTCGGGACGTGCGCGGTCTCGATGATCTGCGCGCCCTCCGGCAGCAGCACCGTCGGATCGGCCGGCAGCAGGCCGACGAACTGCTTGCGGTCCGGGCGGAGGTTTTCCGCCCGGGAGAAGGACCGTTTGCCGAGGAAGTCGGCCTTCTTCTTAGACACCGCCCAGCTCATTCCGAGGTCCTGCGGGGTGACCGTGCCGTCGGTGTCCTGGCCGATGATCGGGTAGCCCTTCTCCGCGCGCAGGACGTGCATGGTTTCGGTGCCGTACGGCGTGATTCCTTGCGCCGCCAGCGCTTCCCAGAGCGCGAGGCCGTACCAAGACGGCACGTTGATCTCGTACGCGAGCTCGCCGGAGAAGCTGATCCGGCACACCCGCGCGGCGATCCCGGCCACCTCGGCGTCGCGCCAGGCCATGAAACCGAAGGCGTCGTTGCTGGCGTCCAGCTCCGGTGCGAGCCCGGCCAGGATCTCGCGCGAACGCGGGCCGACGAGCGCGACGGTGGCCCAGTGCTCGGTGACCGAGGTGGCGAACACGCGCAGGTGCGGCCACTCGGTTTGCAGCCACTCCTCCATCCAGTCCAGCACCATCGCGGCGTTGCCGGTGGTCGTGGTGACGAGGAAACGGTCCTCGGCCACGCGGATGACGGTGCCGTCGTCGATCACCATCCCGTCGACGCCGCACATCACGCCGTACCGGATCCGGCCGACCTTGAGCGTGCTCATCAGGTTCGTGTAGAGCATGTCGAGGAATTCGGCGGCGTCCGGACCCTGCACGTCGATCTTGCCGAGGGTGGAACCGTCCATCATGGCCACGTCGGTGCGGGCGGCAAGGCATTCACGCCGGACCGCGGCATCCAGGTCCTCTCCCGGCTGCGGGTAGTACCACGGGCGCTTCCACTGGCCGACGTTCTCGAATTCAGCGCCGTGCTCGACGTGCCACGAATGCAGCGCGGTGACGCGGACCGGGTCGTGCAACTCGCCGCGGTTCCGCCCGGCCAGCGCCGCGAAGGCGACGGGCGTGTACGGCGGGCGGTAGGTGGTCGGGCGGCGGTCCGCGAGGTCGACGCCGAGGGCTTCGGCGGTGATCCCGGCGGCGAGCATGCCGGAGGTTTTGCCCTGGTCGTGCGCCGTGCCGATGGTGGTGTAGCGCTTGACGTGCTCCAGCGAGGTGAGGCCTGCGCCGGTCGCGCGGAGCACGTCGGAGACCGTGGCGTCGCGCTGCAGGTCCACGAAGCGGGTGTCCACATCGGACTCCGCGCCGGGGATCTGCCATTCGACGGCGGGGGCCAGCTCGCGGGGACGCGCGTCCGAGACCGGGAGCGGGTTCTCCTCCGGTGCCCCGGCTACAGCCTCCCGGCCTTCTCGCACGCACCCGGCGAAGTCGAAGGTTCCGTTGGCGCTGCCTGCCACGCGTGCGGTCGGGAGGTCGCCGCCGGGGAGATATGCGCCGAGCGCGGGTTCGTAGCGCAGGGGGCCGCGCTGCTGGCTGAACAGGTGGACCGCCGGGGTCCAGCCGCCCGAGACCAGGAGCGTGTCGCACGGGACCAGTTCCTCGGCTACGCGCACGCCGGTGACGCGTTCGGTCCCTTCCGTCCCGGTCACCGCGGCCCCGGCCCGGACTTCGATCCCCCGTTCCGCGCAGGCGGCGGCCCAGTTTTCCGGGGCGGCCGGGCGGACGTCGACCACCAGCGGGATTTCCACGCCAGCGTCGGCGAGGTCGATCGCGGCGGCGTAGGCGGAATCGTCCATGGTGAACACGACGGCGCGGCGGCCGGGGACGACGCCGTACCGGTGCAGGTACGTCCGTGCGGAGTTGGCGAGGAGGATGCCAGGGCGGTCGTTGTCCGGGAACACGATCGGGCGTTCGTGCGCGCCGGTCGCCAGGACGGTCTGCTGCGCGCGGATCCGCCAGACGCGCTGCCGGGCCGCGCCGGACGTCCGGTGCTGCACAGCCAGGACGAAACCGTCGTCGTACGCACCGAAGGCGGTGGTCCGGTCGAGTACTTCGACGTCCGAGGTCGCACGGAGCTCGTCCGCGATCGCGCGGGCCCACTCGATCGCGGGCTTGAGGTCGAGGTACTCATTCGAGCCGAGCAGCGAACCGCCGGGTTCGGGCTGGTCGTCCACCAGCACGACCCGCGCTCCGGCCCGTGCCGCCGTGCGGGCCGCGACGAGCCCGGCCGGACCGGCGCCGACCACGAGCACGTCGCAGTGCAGGTGCTTCGCGTCGTACCTCGCGGGGTCCGGTTCGGTCGCCAGCCGGCCCTGGCCGGAGAGGCTGCGCGCGACCAGGCCGTCGTACAGCTCGACGGTGGTCGCGGTCTGCATCGGTTCGGGGAACGGCTTTTCCAGCTGCACCACCGCGTTCGGCTCTTCGACCCCGGCCGCCATGATGCCGCGCGGACGGCCGAGCTTGACGCTCCGCGCGACCTGGTGCACGCCGTTGGCGAGCAGCGCGGACGCGAGCGTGTCGCCGGGGTGCCCGGTGAGGACGCGGCCGTCGAAGGTGAACTGGAGCAGGGTGTCGCGGTCGACGTGGCCGCCGCTGGGGAGGCGGAAGGTCATGGGATCACCGGCCGGGGTTCGTCGAGGCGGTAGACCGCCGCGAGTTCGTGGGTGCGGGTGTCGCGGACGGCGTTGAACCAGCGGCGGCAGCCCGCGCTGTGCGTCCAGCGCTCGGCGAGCGGGCCGCTCGGGTTGGCGCGGAAGAAGACGTACTTCGCCCACTCCTCGTCCGACAGCGCCGCCGGTTCCTGCGGGTACGCGACGTGGGCTTGGCCGCCGTAGTGGAATTCGGTCTCCTCGCGGGGACCGCACCAGGGGCAGGGAATCAGCTGCACAGTGGCTCCTAATGCGCGACGGCGGCGGCGCCGTGCTCGTCGACGAGCGCGCCGGTGGTGAACCGGTCGAGGGCGAACGGTTCGGCGTACGGATGCGGTTTGCCCTTCGCGACGGTGTGCGCGAAGCAGTCGCCGACGCCCGGCGTGGCCTTGAACCCGCCGGTCCCCCAGCCGCAGTTGAGGTACAGGTTCTCCACCGGGGTCAGCCCGACGATCGGCGACGCGTCCGGGGTCACGTCGACGATGCCCGCCCAGGTCCGCAGCAGGTGCGCCCGCGCGAACACCGGGAACAGCTCCAGCGCGGCGGCCATCTGGTCCTCGATGATGTGGAACGCGCCGCGCTGGCCGTAGCCGGCGTAGGAGTCGATGCCCGCGCCCATCACGAGTTCGCCCTTGTGCGCCTGGGAAACGTAGACGTGCACGGCATTCGACATCACCACCGTCGGGTGCACCGGTTCGAGCAGTTCCGACACGAGCGCCTGCAGCGGATGCGACACCAGCGGCAGGTCGATCCCGGCCATCCGCGCCAGCACCGAACTGTGCCCGGCCGCGCACAGCGCGACCTTCCCGGCGGCGATCCGGCCCCGGCTCGTCTCGACCGCGACGACCTTGCCGTCCCGCGTGTCGATGCCGGTGACCTCGCAGTTCTGGATCAGGTCGACGCCCATCGCGGCCGCCGCGCGGGCGAAACCCCAAGCCACGTAATCGTGTTTGGCGATCCCGGCGCGCGGCTGGTAGGTCGCGCCGAGCACCGGGTACCGGACGTCCGGCGAGGTGTTGACGATCGGGCAGAGCTCCTTGACCCCGTCCGCGTCGACCCATTCGGCGTCGATCCCGTTGAGCCGGTTGGCGTTCACCCGGCGCACGCTGTCGCGGACGTCCTGCAGGCTGTGCGCGAGGTTCAGCACGCCGCGCTGGCTGAACAGGATCGGGTAGCCGAGGTCGTCCTCGAGGCCCTCCCACAGCTTGAGCGAGTGCTCGTAGATGCCGGAGCTTTCGTCCCACAGGTAGTTGGAGCGGATGATCGTCGTGTTGCGGGCCATGTTCCCGCCGGCGAGCCAGCCCTTCTCCAGCACGGCGACGTTCGTGATGCCGTGCACCTTGGCGAGGTAGTAGGCGGTGGCGAGGCCGTGCCCGCCGCCGCCCACCACGACGACGTCGTACGCGCGCCGCGGCTCCGGGTCCCGCCAGAGGAAATCCGGATGGTCCGGAAGGTCCGCGCCCGGCGGCCGGGGCTGGTCCGTCGTGGTCATTCCGGCTGGCCTCCTGTATCGGACAACTGGTCGACTACTGATATATCAATCTTCGCTGTAGAGTAAGCCGGGTGAGCACCCCGGTCAACCACGTCATCCCGGCCGCCGCACCGTCGCTGGCCGAACGCGCCTACGAGTTCCTGCGCGACCGCCTCGTCATGCTCGACATCAAGCCGGGCGACCCGATCAACGAGGAGTGGGCGGGCAGCGTCCTCGACATGGGCCGCACGCCGATCCGCGAAGCGCTGAAACGCCTCGAAACCGAACGGCTCGTGGTCGCGTACCCGCGTCGCGGCACGTTCGCCACGGACGTCAACATCTCCGATCTCGCCCACATCTCCGAGGTCCGGCGCACCCTCGAGCCGACCGCCGCGGCGTCCGCCGCCACACGCGCGACCGACGAGGACCGCGCCCATCTGGTCCGGCTGCGCGACCAGCTGGATTCGGCCACGCCGAGGGAAAACGCCGAACTCCTGCGCACCGATCTCGAACTCCACCGGGCGATCTACCGCTGCGTGCACAATCCGTTCTTCGAGGACACGCTCGTTCATTACGACAACCTCGCGACCCGGATCTGGTGCGTGTTCCTCCCCCGGCTGCGCGGCATGGCCGGGCACGTGGACGAGCACTCGCCGCTGCTGACGGCGATCGCCGAGGGGAACGCGAAGAAGGCTTCGGCGCTGACGCTCGAGCACGTGACCGGTTTCGAGAAGGCGATCCGGGCGCTGATCTAGCGCCCTAGTCCCCGACCTGGGCGCGCACCCAGGCATGGAACTCTCCGATGTGGTGTTCGCTCGGCACCAGCACGCCGCCGCGGGCGTAGGCGCGCGAGCCCATCGCCTGCTGGCACCGTTCGCACGCCTCGAAATCCTGCTGGTTCACGCGGTGGAACAGCTCCACCGAACGGTCAAGGTCCGCACCCGATTCCACGACCTCCGGCAGGTACAGCCAGTCGCAGCGGACGAGCGTGCGGTCCGGGGCGAGCGGGAACATCCGGTGCACGATCACGTGGTCCGGCACCAGGTTCACGAACACCTGCGGCCGGATCGTGATCGCGTAGTACCGGCGGTCCTGGTGCTCGCCGACGCCCGGGAGGCGCTGCAAGCCGTCCCCGCCGTCCACAGTGAACCCGGTGACGTCCGAGCCGAATTCCGCGCCGTGGCCGACGAAATACTGCGCGGCGTACCCGTCGGCGAACTCCGGGAGCACCTCGGTGAGTTCCGGATGGATCGTCGCGCAGTGGTAGCACTCCATGAAATTCTCGATGATCTGCTTCCAGTTCGCGCGCACGTCGTACTCGATGCGCCGGCCCAGCGCCAGATTCTCGATCCCGTACGCCTCGATCTCGCCCGGACCGCCGAGCCGTGCGCTCACGTCCGCCTGCACAGTGTCCGCAAAGGACGGTGCGTCTTCGGCGAGGCAAACCCAGGCGTAGCCGAGCCATTCGCGCAGATGCACCGCGGTCAGGCCGTATTCGACGCGGTCGACGTCCGGCATCCCGGTCAGATTCGGGGCTGCGACAAGCTTTCCGTCGAGACCGTAGGTCCAGGCGTGGTACATGCATTGGAAAGCGCGCTTCACCGAACCCTTCTCGTCGGTGCACAGTCGCGCGCCGCGATGGCGGCACACGTTCAGGAACGCGCGCAACGCCCCGTCGCGGCCGCGCGCGATCAGCACGCTTTCGCGACCGACCTGCACGGTCTCGAACGAGCCGGGCGACGGCAGGTCGGCACTGCGCACCGCGCAGAACCACCCCGCTTCGAAGATCCGCTCCTCCTCCCGGGCGAAGATCGCCGGGTCGGTGTAGTGCGGCCCGGGAAGGGTCGGCAGCAGGCTCTGCGGGAGGTCGACAGCGGTCACCGGCAGGGCTCCTCTCACACACGATCGAAGTTGCGTATTACGCGTCTTGTTGCCCTCTCCGGAACAAGATGAGGCTCAGCGGGGGCGCTGTCAAGCACCCGCGGCGGTGCCGCACCCGTTCGCGGGAACCGCCCTCGACCAGGGCTTTCATCCGGAACTGCGCTCCGAAAAACTCCACCCCGGAACCTCTTGACGGCACCCCTCCGGCACGCCCAGACTCTGTTGCGTATCACGTCGGGTGTTCCTCAATACGCAACAATCACTGGCTTCGGAGGAATCAATGCTGCGCGCGTGCACTGTGGACGAGCTGCCCCCGGGCGAGTCCGTCCGGATCGCGGGGCCCGAGCCCATCGCCGTCTTCAACGCCGACGGCGAGCTGTACGCGATCGGGGACACCTGCACCCACCAGGACGCGTCACTGGCCGACGGCTGGCTCGAAGGCTGCTTCGTGGAGTGCCCGCTGCACGCGGCGCTCTTCGACCTGCGCACCGGGATGCCGTCCTGCCTGCCCGCCAAGCAACCGGTGCGCACGTACCAGGTGCACGTCGACGAGGGCGTGATCTACGTGCTCGCCGACGCCGCCGAGGACGCCGCGTGAAAACGGTCGCGATCGTCGGCGCCTCGCTCGCCGGCGCCCGCGCCGCGCAGGAGCTGCGCGCCCAGGGGTTCGACGGCCGGGTGGTGCTCGTCGGCGAAGAGCCGCATCTCCCCTACGACCGGCCGCCGCTGTCGAAGGCGTTCCTGGCCGGGTCCGCGTCGCGCGAGTCGCTGGACCTGCTCGACGCCGACGATCTGGCTTCGCTGGACGTCCGGCTCGGCACCCGCGCGGAACGGCTCGACCCGGCGACCGGCCGCCTCGTGCTGTCGGACGGGGAGCTGGAAGCGGACGGCGTGATCCTGGCGACCGGCGGCCGTGCGCGCGCCTTGCCGGGGACGGAATCCGTTGCCGGAGTTCACGTTCTGCGCACCTTGGACGACGCGCTCGCCCTGCGCGACGAGCTGGTTCCCGGTGCGCGCGTGGTGATCGTGGGCGGCGGGTTCATCGGGGCCGAAGTGGCGTCGACGGCCAACAGCCTGGGCTTGGAGGTCACCGTGCTGGAGGCGCTGCCGACCCCGATGGCCCGCGTGCTGGGTCCGGAACTCGGCTCGATCTGCGCGCGCCTGCACGACCGGAACGGCGTCACTCTGCGCTGTGGCGCCTCGGTGGCCGGACTTTCCACGCTCTCCGGCCGGGTCACCGGGGTACAGCTGGAAACCGGCGAGAATCTGCCCGCTGACGTGGTCGTCGCCGGGATCGGGATGGTGCCGGCGGTCGAGTGGCTCGACGGCTCAGGGCTGGCGGTGAGCAACGGCGTCCGCACCAATGCCGGTCTGGTCACGTCTCTGCCGAACGTGGTCGCGGCGGGCGACGTCGCGTCGTACGGGCCGACGGGTACGCGGCACGAGCACTGGACAAACGCGACCGAACAGGCTTCGGTCGCGGTCGCCAATCTGCTGGCCGGGCAAGTGGTCCGGGAGTACGAGCCGAGCGGCTACGTCTGGTCCGATCAGTACGCCGGGACCATCCAGCTCGCCGGACATCCCGCGCCGGAGGACGAGGTGCGCTTCGCCGACGGCAGTCCGGACGACGAGTCCTTCCTGGCCACCTATCACCGCGACGGGCAGACCGTGGCGGTGTTCGGGCTCAACAATCCGAGGGGGTTCGGCCGCCTGCGCCGGCAAGCGCTGCGGCGGCCGATGCCCGTCGGGTGATCACCGCACGACCTGCACCACGTCGCCCGGCTGCAGCGTGGTGAAGAACGCCACCGCGTCGGCGTGCGAGAGGTGGACGCAGCCGTGCGACTGGACCTTCAGGCTGCCCTGGTGGAACGCGACCCCGGTGTTGGTGAAGAAGACCGAGTACGGCATCGGACCGTGGAACTGCTTGCTGTAGTGGTCGATGTCCTTGTACTGCACGCGGAACGTGCCGACCGGGGTCGGGTACTTGGGCTTGCCGACGGTGACCGGCACGCCGCCGCGGGTGACCTTGCCGTTGTCCATCAGCCACGCCGTGTTCGCCGAGAGCTTCAGGCACGCCTTCGCCTGGGGGCCGCACGGCGGGCCCGCCGCCTCCGCGGTCGCGGAGAATCCGATCGTTGCCGCCATCGCCGCGATACTGGCCAGTGTTGCCGTGAGTTTCCGGTTCATCCTGTGCCTCCCCGAGATGGTCGTACTTTGGATCTTTCCCAGAGAGGTCAGTCTTAAACCAAAAGTGCGCCCATGTGGGTGAGGTCTAACGGGAGCGCCACGACAGCGGCGACGTCGCCAAGGCTGCTTCGGCGACGCGTCGCGCGGTTTCGGTGAAGAGCCCTGCCTGCGCCGACGCGAGCCATTCGTCCACTGTGGAGACTCCGGTCGCGCGGTATTCGAGGGCCTGGAAAAGCATCTCGAGTTTGTCCGCGTCCTTCGCGCATCGCGCTTCGGGCGACTCGCGCGTTTCGTACTCGTCTACCGCCGACTGCACGGTTTCCGCCGACGCACGCGGGAGGCCCGCGGTCTGGTCCGCCGTGATCGCCCTCGGTTCCGGCTTCGTCAGGTACGGCGCGGCGGTGTGCGGCAGGTCGCCGGTGCGGGTCTCCTGGGTGTCGTGCCACAGCGCGAGAAACGCCGCGCGCTCGGGGTTCGCGCCTTCCTCGGCGGCGAGCAGCGCGGCCAGCTGCGCCGCGCGGAGGCTGTGCTCGGCGACCGACTCCGGGTCGCGGACGCCCGCCTGCCACCAGCCCGCGCGGCGGACCCGCTTGAGCACCCCCAGCTCGAACCCGAACGCGGCCAGGCCGTCCATTCCGCACTCCCCTTCCCGTGCCGACACCAGTGCCGGAGCCTACGGGGCGTGGCATGCTGCCCGGACAGCCGCTTCTTCCCCCAGGAGGCCCCGCGTGAGCACTGTGCTGGTCGAGCACGACGGTCCGGTCACCACGATCGGCATCAACCGGCCGGAGCGCCGCAACGCCGTCGACCGCGCCACCGCCGAGGCGCTCGCCGACGCCTTCCGGGAATTCGACGCCTCGGACGCCTCGGTCGCGGTGCTGTACGGCGTCGGCGGGACTTTCTGCGCGGGCGCGGATCTCAAGGCGGTCAGCGAAGGGCACGGCAACCGCACCGAGCCGGACGGCGACGGCCCGATGGGACCGACTCGCCTGCGGCTGCGCAAACCGGTGCTCGCGGCGGTGTCCGGCCATGCCGTCGCGGGCGGGCTGGAACTGGCGATCTGGGCCGACCTCCGGATCGTCGAAGAAACGGCGGTGTTCGGCGTGTTCTGCCGCCGCTGGGGAGTCCCGCTGATCGACGGCGGCACGGTGCGGCTGCCGCGGCTGATCGGCCGGAGCCACGCGCTCGACCTGGTGCTCACCGGACGTCCGGTCGACGCGGCGGAAGCCCACCGGATCGGTTTGGCGAACCGCGTCGTGCCTGCCGGGCAGTCCCTGCCCGCCGCGATCGCCCTCGCCCGGGACATCGCCGCGTTTCCGCAGACCTGCTTGCGCGAGGACCGGGCTGCATTGCTGGAAAGCGAGTCCTTGAGCGAGGAATCCGCACTGGAGAACGAATTCCGACACGGGATTCGGTCCTTGAAATCGGACACGCTCGCGGGTGCTGCCCGGTTCGCCGCGGGCGCGGGCAGGCACGGGTCGTTCGAGAAGTAGTCGCGTCCGATTACCGTTGCATCGCAAAGCGCATACTCGCGTCCAGGCAGGACCGGCCGCCATGTTCCTTCCCCAGGCGAGCACAGAGCGGCGGTGCTGATCGGCGGCTGGCTGATGAGCCGGTACACGTGGCGCCATCGGGTCGCGGAATTCGTCGAGCAGCTGACCGCACTCGATCGGCGCCCCGCTCCGGTCCCGCGGTGACGCAAACCGTGCCACGGCGCTCCGGCTGGCGCCGGATTCCGGAATCCGTCCCCGGTTCCGGCCCGTTTTCCTTCCCTGCGGGCGAATTCTCCGGTTGCCGTCCCGCTCACCGGCACGACCCCCCGATCGTGGCCGCGCGCGGTCCGCCGCCGGGCGCGCGGATCTGGGTAGCCTGACGGCGTGGCCGACCCGATCCCCCCAGTCCCCGCCCCCGGCGAGTCCGGATCCGACCGTCCCGGCGCGGACGAGCCGCCCAGGAAGGGGCGGCGCAAGCGCCCGTTCTGGCAGGAGCTGCCGATCCTGATCGGGATCGCGCTGGTGCTGACGATCCTGATCCAGCAGTTCGTCGCGAAGGTGTTCCTGATCCCGTCGGCGTCGATGGAGACGACGCTGCACGGCTGCGACGGCTGCTTCGGCGACCGGGTCGTCGTCGACCGCGTCACCTACGACTTCACCGACCCCGCCCCCGGCGACGTCATCGTGTTCCGCGGCCCGCAGCCGTGGACCGCGAACGAGATCGCGCCGCAGGAGTCGGGCAACTTCTTCACGAAGACGTTGCGCGGACTCGGTTCCCTCGTCGGCTTCGCGCCGCCGGACGAGCGCGACTTCGTGAAACGCGTGATCGCCGTCGGCGGCCAGACCGTCCAGTGCTGCGATCCGCAGGGCCGCGTCCTGGTCGACGGCAAACCGCTCGACGAGCCGTACGTGCACTGGCTCGACCAGCCGCCGACGGCACGGCAGACGTTCGCCCCGGTCACCGTCCCGAAGGGCAGCCTCTGGGTGATGGGCGACAACCGCGAGAACTCGTGCGACTCCCGCTGCCAAGGCGGCGGTGGGGTCAACGGCACCGTCCCGGTGGACGACGTCATCGGCAAGGCGCGGGTGATCGTCCTGCCGCCGTCGCGCTGGGGCGGCGTCAGCGACCACGACCCGCAAGCCGCGCCCGCCGCGCTCGGGGCCCCCGCGTGGCAGCAGGGAATCCCGCTCGGGGCCGGGGCGCTGCTGGCGTTCCCGACCCTCGCCGCTGGGCGCGGCCTGCGCCGGAAGCTGAGCAAACAGGACTGACTTCCCGGTTGTGCGTGAGGGTTCCCCTGACGGAATCAGATTCCCTCAGGGTTCCCCTCACGTACTGCCGCGAGCGAGGTCTGGACCACCCGTTACCCGGCGGAACCGGCCGCCCGCACGACGTCCATCCGCAGATGCCGCGTCAGGTCCCCGGTCATCTGCAGCACCGGCGTCCGCTCCGCGAACAGCCACTCGTCCCCGCGCCGGACGAACCGGTCGTCGTAATGCCCGGCGGCGATGGGTTGCAGCGGAAAGTCTTCCGCGGCTTGGAAAACGGTGAAGTAGCTGTGCGCGGAAGCCGTGTCCTCGCCCGCCGTGATCCGGACGTTCGTCGTCACGTGGCGGGTCCTCGGCGTGCCGTCGGGATGGATGACCAGGATGTCGCGGAACCAGTTCTCCACGGCCTCCCGCCCGGTCCGGCCGCCGCCGCTGTGCAGGGTGCCGTCGCGGAACAGTTCGCCCACTCCGGCCAGATCGCCCGCGTCGATGCGCGCGGCGTAGGTCATGATCAAGTCCTGGATCGCCCACCGGGCCGACTCTGCCGACATCGGGCCAGCATAGGAGTTCCGCGGCGGAGGCGTGTGACCTGCGGTTCTCCCGGAGACCGCCCTCCCGCCGCAGCGCGGTGCGGCGACGGTGGCATGATGCCCGCACGGTCCCGGCCGATCGGACCGCTCGCCGAGGAGGAAGGTGACGCTTGAGCACGCGCACTACCCAGGTGGACGACCTCCGGCTGGTGGCGCAGCCGAGCGCGGTCCCGTGCACCGAGCTGTTCGTCCGCCTGATCCTGACCGACTGGTCCCTGATGCCGATGCTGGAGCAGGTCACGAACGCCGCGGTCCGGCTCGTGGGCGACGTCGTCGACCAGAGCAGCCCGTCCGCGCCCGCCTTCGTGACCGTCCGGCTGCAGCTGCGCGGGGACCGGCTCGTCATCGAGGTCGACGACGACCTCGTCGCCCCGACCCCGCCGCGCGACGAACGGATCGGCGTACGCCCCGGCGAACGCGGCGGCCGCACCACGTGGTGCGAACTGGCGCTGCCCGGCGGGATTTCCGCCGGACAGGTCCGCCTCCCGCGCCGGGGCGACCGGCGCACGCTGGTCGACGAACCTGTGTCCGGCGAACCCGTCACCGCGGACCCGCAGGTGCTCGAACGTCTGCTCAACCGCCTCAGCACCTGGTCCGAATAACCGCACCGGAACCGACGCCCGGCTGCTCCCCAGCAGCCGGGCTCAGCTCCCCGCAGACGCCGCCCAGGCCTTCTCCAACGCCTGCGCGAAAACCTCCACCGACTGCCCGCCGGACACCCCGAACCGTCGTCCCAGCACGAAAAACGGCACTCCTCCCGCGCCCAGTTCCGTGGCTTCGCGTTCCTCGGCCCGCACCGCCTCCGCGTAGCGGGACGGGTCCGCCAGCACCGCTTCGGCCTCGCTGCGCGGCAATCCGGCTTCCTCGGCGACATCGGCCAGCACGTCCGAAGTGAACACCGGCCGCGCCTCGGCGAAATTCGCGCGGAACAACGCCGACACCATCTCGTTCTCCAGCCCCTTTTCGCGGGCCAGGTGCAGCAGGCGGTGCGCGTCGAAGGTGTTGCCGATCTCCCGGTCCGTCCGGTAGCCGAGCCCTTCCGCCGCCGCGAGCCCGGCGACCCGCTGCTCCATCTCGGCGACCTGCGGCCCGTACTTCGCGGTGAGCATGTCCAGCAACGGCTCGGTCCCGGTCTTCCCGGGGTCCAGTTCGAACGACCGGTACGTCACGGTCACCTCGTCCCGGTGCTCGAATCCGGCCAGCGCCTTCTCGAACCGCGCCTTCCCGAGGTAGCACCACGGGCACACGACATCGCTCCAGATTTCCACCTGCATGCCGCCAGCGTAGAACGTCTTCCGCCGCGCACCGGGAGGCGAGGTCGGATCACCACAGCAGGTCGGACCAGCGCCGGACTCGCTCGGACTCGGCGACGGCGGGCATGGCGTTCGGGCGTTGCCTCCACCGGCCGTGCGGGAACAGCACAACCATGTCCCGTCCCGTTCCGCCCACCCAGGCCGGCGCCTCCCGCACGAGGCCACACCCATGAGTCGACATGGCTTGGCGCAAGCGGATTCCGGAGCCGTCGCGGTACCGCACCAGGACGACCGGTCCACGCCGGGACCTGCGCGCGGGGTCGGGCACGACCGTCACCTCCGCCGCGCGCCAACCGGTACGGCGCACCTCCCGGTGCCGCCGGCGCCACCCCACGGCCGCCACCAGCGCGAAAGGCAAGCAGACCACAGCCAGAATCCCCGGCACCACAGAAAACCCGACGAGAGCCTGGTTGTCGTTTTGCTCCTCGGTGGTCCGCACGTCGTCGGGATCCGCCGGGTCGTAGACCACCGTCACGCTTTCGCCCGGCGAGTAGCTCCGGCCGGAGTTCCGCACGATCTCGGCAGTCCAGCTCGTGCCGCCTGCCGCGTAGCGCACCCGCATCGACGAAGCCCCGCGCCCGCTCACGGGGTCGTCGACGCTCAGCACCTCCCCCGCGGTCCGGGCTCCCGTGGCCAGCAGGGTCTCCGCCGACGACTCCATGCGGACCATTCCCACGACGCATCCGACGAGAACGACGAACCAGCACCCCGCGAATCCCCACGCCCTGACGCCGGTGCCCCGCAGCCGCGGGATCTCGGCGTCCAGGTCGATCGCCGTCTGCCCTTCGTGCTTGTCGCGCGGCGGCAGCCACCGCCTGTCCGCCCGCGCCGAGACCCGGCCGTCCGGCCGACCGGCGCGGAAGACGCCGAACACCGCCAAGGACAACGACCCGGCGAGAACGGCGAAGTCGGCCGCCAGCTCACCGTCTTCCAGCACGTAGCGGGGGTACAGCAGCGACCAGGCTGTCCCGGCGGTGAAGACCGCGAACACCAGCACGCCCAGCACCGCAGCAACGAGCCACCACCGCGACGTCCCCCGCACAGCCCCGCCCCCCGCCCAGTCGCATCGACCAAGAATAGGCCCGAAAACCCCTCGGGGACCAAGCGAATCTCTGCCGGACAGCGCGGGGCTTCACCCGTGGCCCGGACGTTCTCGGACCCGTCCTAGACGGCGGTTTTCACCGGCTCCCGCGCCCCGGTCCGTTCCGCGCCGATGCCCGCGGCCACCACGAACGCGATCCCGGCCGCGGCGGCGACGTTCGGCACCTGGTGCAGCACGATCAAGCCGAGCACGAGCGCGATCGCCGGTTCCAGGCTCATCAGCGTCCCGAACGCCGAGGTCGTCAATCGGCGCAGCGCCAGCATTTCCAGGCTGAACGGCACCACCGGCACGAGCACCGCGAGCCCGAGCCCGGCGAGCACCAGCGGCCACGTCAGGTCGCCGACCACCGCCGGGGCGTGCACGAAGGTGGCGACCAGACCGGCCACCGGCATCGACACCGCCAGCCCGCGCAGGCCCGACACCTCGTCGCCGACCCGTTGCGTCAGCACGATGTACGCGCCCCAGCACACCGCCGCCGCGAGCGCGCAGCCCACGCCGATCAGGTCGGTGCCGCCCTGCCACGGCTGGGTCAGCAGCACCACTCCGGCCGCCGCCAGCACCGGCCACACCCGGGTTCCGCCGCGGCCGCGCACGATCGCGACGGTGAGCGGGCCGAGAAACTCCAGCGCGCTCGCCGTGCCCAGCGGCAACCGCGTCGCGGCGACCATGAACAGGATCGTCATCCCGGCGGTCGCGAACCCGAGCACCACGCACGTCAGCAAGGCAGGACGGCGGAACGCCGACGGCCGCGGCCGCACGAGCACCAGGAGCAGCACGCCGGCCCACGCGAGCCGCAGCCACGCGACGCCGGTCGGCCCGATCTGGTTCGCGAGGCTGACCGAAACCGCCAGTCCGAGCTGGACGGACAGCATCGCGCCGACGGCGAGGACGACACCGGTCCGGGGAGTGGAGGGAAGCACGCTGTCCAGGAGAACCCATCCGAACCGTTCGTGTCCACGTGCCAATCCTGGACGTACCGTCCGGATATCCTGGACAATCGGGCGATGGACACCCGCAGGCTGCAGTTCCTTCTCGAGTTGTCGCGGCTCGGCTCGATGCGCGCGGTCGCGGACGTGCTCGAAACCACAACGTCGACCGTCTCCCAGCAGATCTCGGTGCTGGCCAAGGAAACCGGCGTCGCGCTGCTCGAACCGGACGGCCGCCGCGTGCGGCTCACTCCCGCCGGGCGACGGCTCGCCGAGCACGCCGTGACCATCCTGGGCGCGGTCGAGGCCGCCCGGGTGGACCTCGATCCGGAAGCCGAGCCCGCCGGGACCGTGCGCGTCGCGGGGTTCGGGACCGGCGTGCGGCACGCGGTGCTCCCGGTCGCGGATCTCCTCGCGCAGCGCCATCCGCGAGTCCGCGTCGTGATTAGCGAGCACGAGCCCGCCGAAGCGCTCGCCCAGCTCCGGACCGACGACGTCGACCTCGCCCTCACCTACGACTACAACCTCGCGCCCGCACCCGCCGATCCGTCGCTCGTCGTCCGTCCGCTGTGGACGGCGCCGTGGGGTCTCGCGGTGCCGCGCGTGGACGCGAAACGGTTGCGAGGCAACGGAACGCTGGAGGTCTTCACCGCGTTCCGCGACCGCGACTGGATCGGCAACTCCCGCAACGGCGCGGACGAGACGGTCGTCGGGACGCTGGCGTCGATGGCCGGGTTCGCGCCGCGGTTCACCCACCGCGCGGACAACCTCGACCTGGTCCAGGACCTGATCGCCGCGGGCGGCGGGGTCGGCCTGCTGCCCGAGTCCTGGCCGACCCGGCCCGACGTCGCCGTCGTGGCGCTGACCGGGCCGGACGTCCGGCTGCGGGCCTTCGCCTGCACCCGCCACGGGCGCGACGCGTGGCCGCCGCTCGCCCTCGTCCTCGGGCTGCTGCCCGGCGACTAGCATGGCGGCGGAAGCGGTTCGAGCACGGAGGAGGCGAAATGGCCACGGAGAAGGCGATTCTGGCCGGCGGGTGTTTCTGGGGCATGGAGGAGCTGTTCCGCCACCAGCCCGGCGTGACCGCGACCCGCGTCGGGTACAGCGGCGGCGACGTGCCGAACGCGACCTACCGCAACCACGGCACCCACGCGGAAACCATCGAGGTCACCTACGACCCGGAGCAAACCGACTTCCGCGCGCTGCTCGAGTTCTTCTTCCAGGTCCACGACCCCAGCACCAAGAACCGCCAGGGCAACGACATCGGCGCCAGCTACCGCTCCGCCATCTTCTACACCACCGACGAGCAGAAGCAGATCGCCGAAGACACCATCGCCGACGTCGACGCCTCCGGACTCTGGCCCGGCAAGGTCGTCACCGAGGTGACCCCCGCCGGGGACTTCTGGGAAGCCGAACCGGAGCACCAGGACTACCTGCAGCACTACCCCAACGGCTACACCTGCCACTTCCCGCGCCCCGGCTGGAAGCTGCCGAAGCGCGCCTGACTCAGCGCGCCATCGCGGCCTCTGCGTCCCGGAACGCCGCCGGGGTCAGCTGCCGCCACACCAGCGTCGTGCCGAGCAACTGGACCGCCGCCGCCATCACCCACACCCCGCGCAAGCTCCAGTGCACGGCCACGAACCCGCCCGCGAGCGCGCCCAGCGGCGTCAGGCCCCAGGCGAGCGCCCGGTGGCTGGTCAGCACGCGCCCGAGCAGCTCCGACGGCGTGAACCGCTGCCTGCTGGACTGCGAGCACACGTTCCAGATCAACGTCGTCGAGGTCAGGAAGATCAGCACCGCGCCGACCAGCACCGGCCACGGCGGCACGATCGCGATCAGCAGCTGGCTCAGCACCGCGCACACCTGCGCGATCCGCATCGCCGTCGAGTAGCCGAACCGGCGCACGAACCGGTCCACGAAGAACGACGACGCCACCCATCCGACCGCCAGGCAGGCCAGCAGCACGCCGTAGCCGAACGGCGCGAGATGCAGTTCCTGCGTGGCGTACAGGACGAGCATCGAGTTGCCCGCGGCCGCCGCGAACGACCCCAGCGCGACCGTGATGGTGATCGAGCGCAGCAACGGCGTGCCGACTAGATAGCGCAGCCCGGCCGTGAGGTCCTTCAGCGGATGCGCGGGCGTACGCACCGGTTTCGCCGACGGGATCCCGCGCGCGAGCAGCAATGCGACCAGGGCGGCGACGGCCGCCAGCCACGCGGGCAGCCCCGCGCTGATCCCGATCAGCAACCCGGTCGCCGGCGGCACCACGAACTGGACCATGCCGCGGTCGATCACCTGCAGCCGGGAGTTGGCCATGTTGAGCTGATCCGGCGTGACGACCTCGGGGACCACCGATCCCGCCGCGCCGTCGCCGAACACCTGCGCCGTCGTGAGCACGAAGGCCACTAGCAGCAGCGCGGGCAGGCTCAGCGAACCGGTGGAACCGAGCAGCGCCAAGGTGAGCGCGGCGACGATCTGCACCGCGTACGCGGAAGCAAGCACGGTCGTCCGCCGGACCCGGTCGATCACCACCCCGGCGAACAGCGAAAGCAGCAGCCACGGCGCCTGTCCGGCGACGTTCACCAGCGACACCGCACGCGGGTCGGTGGTGATCGAGACGGCCAGCAAGGGCAGTGCCGCGAGCAAAAGCCCTTCACAGGTCGAACCCGACACCGCCACCGCTTGCAGCCGGACCCAAGCCGACCCGCTCCCACCCCGCCCCGCCATGTCCGCCAGTCTCCCCCGCGCCGCAACCGGTTTTCCGCAGCACACCGCCGGATGCTCCCGTTCCCCGGACCTTCTCGCCGAACAAAACCGCTCCGGTTATCACGCGGGCGCGGGCCACGCCTTTCCTTGTCCGTCAACCGGAACCGGCGCGCCCGGCCGGATCGCGGGACACCGGCTCACCTGCTGGGACGGGCTACAGCGAACCGCCGCGAACGGGTGAGCTGGACGCATCCGTTCCGTCCCCGCTGGAGGAATTCCGTGCCCCGCCACACCCCGCCCCGACCCGGCCGTCCCGCCCGCGCGCGGTCCCGTTCCGCCTTCGCGCTGGCCCTTCCGCTGCTGCTCGCCGCGTGCGGCACGGCGGGCGGGGCCGGCTCGCAGGACGCCGGTCCTCCGCGCCCGGGCGGCACGCTCCGGCTGGGCATCTCGTCCAATCCGGACTGCATCGACCCGCAGCAGGTCAGCACCAACGCCTCGGTGAACGTCGGCCGTCAGCTGGTCGATTCGCTCACCGACCAGGACCCGAAAACCGGCGCGATCACGCCCTGGCTCGCCGACCGCTGGACGGTCAGCCCCGATTCCACGAGCTTCACCTTCCACCTCCGCCCCGGCGCGACCTTCTCCGACGGCTCCCCCGTGGACGCCGCCGCGGTGAAGACCAGCTTCGACGGCATCAAGGCGCTCGGCGCGAAGGCCCTGCTCGGGTCCAGCTACCTCGCCGCCTACCGCGGCGCGACGGTGGTCGACCCGGCGACCGTCCGGCTCGATTTCACCCAGCCCAGCGCGCAGTTCCTGCAGGCCAGCTCCACGATGTCGCTCGGCGTGCTCGCGCCCGCGGCGTTCCGGCACACCGCCGAGCAGCGCTGCCAGGGCACCGGGCTGATCGGCTCCGGTCCGTTCGTGTTCACCAGCCTCAAGCCGAACCAGAACATCGTGCTCAGCAAGCGCACCGGCTACCGCTGGGGTTCGCCGTTGTGGCGGCACCAGGGCGAGGCGTACGTCGACAAGATCGACTTCCGCGTGGTGCCGGAGCCGGGCGTGCGGTCGGGCAGCCTGACGTCCGGCCAGCTCGACGCGATCACCGACGTCCAGCCGGTGGACGAACCGCAGTTCTCCGGCGACGGGTTCGCCGAACCGGTCCGACCGAACCCGGGCATCGTGTTCAACCTGCACGCGAACGTGACCCGCGGCGTCCTCGCCGACCAGAAGGTGCGCCAGGCGGTGTCGAAGGGCGTGAACCGGCCCGAAGTCACCAGCACCGTGCTCACCCCGAACTACAAGCCCGCTACGAGCATCCTCGGCTCCGCGACGCCGCTGTACACGGATCTGTCCCAGGAACTCGCCTACGACCCGGCGGGCGCGCGGGCGCTGCTGCAGTCCGACGGCTGGGTCCCCGGCCCGGACGGGATCCGGACTAAGAACGGGCAGCGGCTCGGCGCGTCGGTGCTGTTCTCCCCGGTGTTCAACCAGAACCAGAGCGTGCTGGAGCTGATCCAGCAGCAGCTGCGCAAGATCGGCTTCGACCTCAAGATCGAGCTGCACACCAACGCCGAGGTCACCCGCCTGCAGCAGGCCGGCGACTACGATTTCCTCTGGTACAACGTCACCCGCGCCGACCCGGACATCCTGCGCCAGCAGTTCTCCACGAAGACGAACAACCGCAGCAAGCTGCCCGCGGACAACCCGCTCGACGCGTCCCTGACCGAACAGTCCGCCACGGTCGATCCCGCGAAGCGCAAGCCAGCAGCGGAAAAGGCGCAGCGGACCATCGTGGAGCAGGCCTACTCGATCCCGGTGTTCGAGCTGACGCAGGTGCTCGGCGTCGGACCGACCGCGCATGACGTGGGCTTCGAGGCTTCCTCGCGGCTGCAGCTGTTCGACGCCTGGGTTTCGGGCTCATGAAAGGGTTCCCGCTGCTTCGCCGCGTACTGCAGGCCGTAGTGGTGCTGTGGGCGGCGTTCACGCTGTCGTTCGTCATCCTGTACCTGCTGCCCGGCGACGCAGTGCTCACCAAACTCGGCTCGGCCGAGGGCGGACCCAGCGCGTCGCCGGAGCAGATCGCCGCCCTGCGCGCCGAGTACGGGCTGGACGACCCGGTCCTCGTGCAGTACGGCAAGCACCTCCTCGCCGCGCTGCACGGCGACTTCGGCACCTCGATCGCCACCGGCGACGACGCCACCCACCAGGTCCTCGCCGCGTTGCCGCCGACGCTCGCCGTCTCCGGCTTGGCGCTGGTGCTCGCGATCGTCTTCGGCGGCGGGATCGCCGTGCTCGGCACCTTCACCCGCGCCCGCTCGGTGAGCCAACTGCTGCTTTCGCTGCCGCCGCTGGGCACTTCGCTGCCGACGTTCTGGGTCGGGCTGCTGCTGATCCAGCTGTTCTCGTTCCAGCTGCGGCTGTTCCCGGCACTCGGGTCGACCGGCTTCGCGTCGCTGGTTCTCCCGGCGGTCACGCTCGCACTGCCGACCGGGGCGATCATCGCGCAGGTGCTGGCGAAGAGCCTGCAAACGCAGCTCGCCGAGCCGTATATCGAAGTGGTGCGGGCGAAGGGCGCGAGCCGTCGTCGAGTCCACTTCGGACACGCGCTGCGTAACGCCGGACTGCCCGCGCTCACCCTGGTGGGCGTGGTCGCGGGCAATCTCCTGGCCGGTTCGGTGGTGACCGAAACCGTGTTCTCGCGCGACGGGCTCGGCCGCGTCACGGCGTCGGCGGTGACCGCACAGGACGTGCCGGTGGTGCAGGCAGTGATCGTGCTCGCCGCGTTCTTCTTCGTGGTGCTCAACCTGGTTGTCGATCTCGTGTACCCGCTGCTGGATCCGCGGGTCTCCGTACGCAAGGAGGTGCCCGCGCGTGTCTGAAGCCGTGCTGTCCCAACGGTTCCTCGTCCGCCGACCCGGTCTGCTGCTGTCCGGGCTCGTGCTCGCCGCGGTGCTGATCGCGGCCTTCGCGCCGACGCTGTTCACCGGCCAGGACCCCATCACCGGCGTCCCCTCCGAACGGCTCCAAGGCCCGTCCCTCAGCCACCTCTTCGGCGCCGACGAAACCGGCCGTGACGTGTTCGCCCGCGTCGTGCACGGAGCCGGGCTTTCTCTGCGGGCGACCGTGCTCGCCGTTCTCGTCGCGTTCGCCGCCGGGTCCGCGCTGGGGCTGCTCGCCGGGTTCCGCGGCGGGTGGCTCGACGCGGTCGTGATGCGGATTGTCGACGTCCTGCAGTCGGTTCCGGCGATCCTGCTGTCGCTGGCGCTGGTGACCGCGCTCGGGTTCGGCACCACGAACGTCGCGATCGCGGTCGGCGTCGCGAACCTCGCCGCGTTCGCCCGGCTGATGCGCGCCGAGGTGCTGCGGGTGCGTTCCGGCGTGTTCGTCGAGGCGGCCCGGGCGTCCGGGGTGCGCTGGGCCGGGGTGCTCGGGCGGCACGTGCTGCCCAACGCGCTGGGGCCGGTGCTGGTCCTGGCCACGGTGACGATCGGGACCGCGGTGCTCGAAGTGTCCGCGCTCAGTTTCCTCGGGTTCGGCGCGAGCCCGCCGACGCCGGAATGGGGCGCGCTCGTGGCCGGCGGCCGCAATTTCCTGGCCACCGCTTGGTGGATGACCACGTTCCCGGGCTTGACCGTCGCGGCCGTCGTGCTGGCGGCGAACCGCGTGTCCCGGGCTCTCGACGGCGAACGGAGCTGACAAGTGCTGGAGATCAGCGAACTGGCGGTCTCGTACCGCACCTCGGGCGGCGTGGTGCCCGCCGTGCGCGACGTGAGCCTGCGGGTCGGAGCGGGCGAGATCGTCGCGGTGGTCGGCGAATCCGGGTCCGGGAAGAGCACCACCGCGCACGCCGCGATCGGGCTGCTCCCTCGCGGCGGCCTGGTCCGCCGGGGCCGGATCGCCTTCGACGGACGCGATCTGACCACACTGTCCGAAAAGGACTGGCGGCAGGTGCGCGGCACCGGGATCGCGCTGGTGCCGCAGGATCCGACGGTGTCGCTCAACCCGGTCCGGCGGATCGGCGAACAGGTGGCCGAGGTGCTGCTCATCCACCGCCTGGCCGCGCGGAACGAGGCCGACGCCCGCGCGGTGGAACTCTTACGGAGGGCCGGAGTCGACCGGCCGGAACTGCGCGCGCGGCAGTATCCGCACGAACTGTCTGGCGGACTCCGGCAACGGGTGCTGATCGCCATCGCTTTGGCAGGCAAACCGCGGCTGATCATCGCCGACGAGCCGACCAGTGCGCTGGACGTGACCGTGCAGAAGGAAATCCTCGACCATCTGGCCGAACTGGCCGCCGACGACGGCACCGCGATCCTGCTGATCACGCACGACCTGGGCGTCGCCGCCGACCGGGCCGGACGGATCGCCGTGCTGTCCGAGGGACGACTGGTCGAGGAAGGACCGGCCCGCGAACTCCTCGCCGCGCCGACGCAGGACTACACGCAACGGCTTCTCGCCGCCGCCCCGAGCCTGAGCCGCGAACCGCTCCGGCCCCGCCGCGCGGAAGGCCCGGAAGTCCTGCTGTCCGTAGAGTCGGTCTCGAAGACTTTCGCCTCGCGCGCCGGTTCGATGCAAGCCGTGGACGACGTGTCGTTCCAGCTCACGCGCGGCCGGACGCTGGCGCTGGTCGGCGAATCCGGCTCCGGCAAGACGACGACCGCACGCATGGCGGTCGGCCTGGAAACCCCGACCGCGGGCACGATCAGCTTCGACGGCCAGGACGTCACGCGGCTGTCCCCCGCCGAACTGCGCAGGCTGCGCCGCCGGTTCCAGCTCGTCTACCAGAACCCGTACGCCTCGCTGAACCCGCGCTTTTCCATCGCCGACGTGATCGGCGAACCGCTGCGCGCGTTCCGCGTCGGCGGCCGGACGGAACGGGTCGCCGAACTGGCGGACCAGGTCGCGCTGCCGTCGTCGGTGCTGCCCCGGAAACCAGCCGAACTGTCCGGCGGCCAGCGCCAGCGCGCGGCGATCGCCCGTGCGCTGGCGCTGCGTCCGGATCTCGTCGTGCTGGACGAGCCGGTGTCCGCTTTGGACGTTTCGGTACAGGCGCAGATCCTGAACCTGCTGGTGGAACTGCAGGATGGATTGGGGCTGACGTACCTGTTCATCACCCACGACCTGGCCGTGGTGCGGGAGATCGCCGACCAGGTCGGGGTGATGCGCCAAGGCAAGCTGCTCGAAGCTGGCCCGGCCGACGACGTCCTGCTGCGGCCGCGCGAGCAGTACACCCGCGACCTCCTGGCCGCGATTCCCGGCGGGGAGCAGGTGACCGCGTGACGTCAGTTGGCGAGCACCAGCCGCCCGCCATCCCTGTCCATCACCCACGACCTGGCCGTGGTGCGGGAGATCGCCGACCAGGTCGGTGTCATGCGCCAAGGCAAGCTCCTCGAAGCTGGCCCAGCAGACGACGTCCTGCTGCGGCCGCGCGAGCAGTACACCCGCGACCTGCTGGCCGCGATCCCCGGCGGGGAGCAGGTGACCGCGTGACGTCAGGAGCGCCGCTGCCCGCACCGGCCGCGCGCCCGAGATTGCGGTCCGTGAGGGACCCCCTGAAGGAATCTGATTCCCTCAGGGGTCCCCTCACAGACGGCAAGACGCGGTCATTCGGGGTTGGCGAGCACCAGCCGCCCCACGGCCTCGCCCGTGTCCATCCGCCGGTGTGCCTCGCGCGCCTCCGCCATCGGCAGGACGGTGACCGGCAGCCGGATCCGGCCGTCGGTGTACAGCGGCAGCACCGCGTCCGCGGCGGGGCGGGCGGGCGTGGGGTCGGCGGCCAGGAAACCGCCCACGTTGAAGCCGACCACGCCGATGTTTCTGCCCCACACGGCGTTCGAGTCCACCAGCGGCGCGGTCTCGCTGCCCGCGCTGCCGACGACGAGCATCCGGCCCATTGGCGCCAGCAGGTCCAGCGAGGCGATCCGCAGGTCGCCGCCGACCGGGTCGACGATGATCTCGAACCGCTCGTCACCCAGCTCGCCGAGTTCCCCGGACAGCACGACCCGGTCGAACCCGAGCTGTTTCGCCGCCTCGACCTGCTCGGGCCGCCGGACGGTGCCGACCACCTCGCGAGCGCCGAGCAGCCGCGCCACCTCGGGGTATACCGAGGCAAGGCCGCCGAGCGCGCCGTGCACGAGCACCCGCGCGTCCTTCGGCAACCGCACTGCCTCGGTGAGCGACAGGTAGGCCGTCACGGTGTTCGCCAGACCGGCCACCGCCTGCGCGCGCTCCACGCCGGTGCCCGCCAGCGGCACGACGAGTGCGGCGGGCGCGAGCTTGACGTCGGCATATCCGCCCATTCCGGGCAGCGTGAGCGTGACGACCTCGTCCCCGACCGAGAAGCCGCTCCCCGGTCCGGCCGCGCGGATGGTGCCCGCGACTTCGAGCCCAGGCACCAGCGGCGGCTTCGGCGCGTAGTCGTACTCCGCGAGCGTCCCGCGGCGGATCAGCGCGTCGATCAGCCCCACGGACGCATGCGAGACCGTGATGGTCACTTCGCCCGGCCCCGGAACGGGCTCGGGCACCTCGATCTCTTCGAGGACTTCGGGACCGCCGTAGCGGGTGATGGACAAAGCGCGCATCGTGCGTACTCCCCAGTGTTCAGTGTCAGCGAGCCGGAACAACCTGGTCCGGTCCGCGGTTATTCCGGCTTAGCCCACCACAGGAAGGATCCGCCGTGCCGAGCGAAACGCACCCGCTGCGCAAACTGGGTTTCCTGACGATCGGCCTGTTCGACGGCGACGACCCGCGGCCCGGCCACGAATCCACGCTGCGCGTGCTCGAACTCGGCGAGCAGCTCGGGTTCGACAGCGCCTGGGTCCGCCACCGGCACCTGCAGTACGGCATCTCGTCGCCGGTCGCCGTGCTCGCCGCGGCCACCCAGCGCACCAGCCGGATCGAACTGGGCACCGCGGTCATCCCGCTCGGCTGGGAAAACCCGCTGCGCCTTGCGGAAGACCTGGCGACCGTCGACATCCTGTCCGGCGGACGCCTCAACCCGGGCGTGAGCGTCAGCCCGCCGATGCACTACGAAGACGTGCGTGGTGCGCTGTACCCGGACACCGGCGACCGCGAAGACTTCGGCTACGACCGGGTGTCGCGGCTGTTGTCGCTGGTCCGCGGCGAGCCCGCGTCGACGTTCAGCGGCGTCGAAGGCATCGAGACGTTCTCCGAGCGCGTGCAGCCGCATTCGCCCGGCCTCGCCAGCCGCCTGTGGTACGGCGGCGCGAGCACCCGGTCGGCGGTCTGGACCGGACAAGCCGGGATGAACTACCTGACCAGCAGCGTCGTCCGCGCCGAGGAGGGCTCTACCGACTTCGAGCAGATCCAGCTCTCGCACGTGCGCGCGTTCCGGTCGCACCATCCGGACGGGGAGCGGGCCCGGGTTTCGCAAGGCCTGGTGGTGATTCCGACCGACAGCGCCACGGCTGAGCAGCGCGCGAAGTACGAGGATTATGCGGCAAAACGCCTGCCGCGCACGAAAACTCCACAGGGTCCGGGCGGTCTGCTGTTCTCGCGCGACTACGTCGGAACGTCCGCAGAGATCGCCGAACAGCTGTACCGGCACGCCGCGTTCCGGGAGATCGACGAGGTCGCGTTCGCGCTGCCGTTCACCTTCGAGCACGAGGATTACGTGCAGATCCTCACCGACCTGGCCACCCGGCTGGGCCCGGAGCTGGGTTGGAAACCGGCGTCCTGACGGTGGTGGGTGCTAGCGTGACGGAGTGCCGGATTTCACGTCCACAGTGGACATTTCGCGTCCCGCCGGAGACCAGCGCGACGCCCTGGCGTGGGCCCGGGCGGTCTGGGAAGGTGCTCCCCCGCCGCTGCGGGCCTTCCTGCGCACCGGGTGGCTCGGCCTCGGCCTGACCACTCGTCTGTCGCCCGACCGGGTGCTGGGCTGGACCATCGCTTCGGCCACCCCGGACCGGGTCGTGCTCGAAGCGCCCTCGCCGCTGATGACCACGCGCAACATCGTCCACCTCGACGCGGACCGGGTCTACTGGACCACAGAAGTCACCTACAACCGGTTCCCGGCGCGCCAGCTGTGGGCCCTGGCAGTGCCGATCCACGAAAGGGTCATCCCCGCCCGGCTGCGCGCCGCCGCCGGTCGAGCTCGGCCCGGCGACCTGCAGCACCGGATCGTCACGATGTTCCAGCGCCGGCTCGGCAACCCGGTCTTGTCGCGGCTCCCCGGCCAGACGCTGCTCGAAACGACCGGCCGCAGCTCGGGTCTCCCCCGCCAGACGCCGATCGGCGGACGCCGCGTCGGTCAGGAATTCTGGCTGGTGTCGGAGTTCGGCGAACGGTCGCAGTACGTGCGCAACATCCAGGCCGACCCGCGCGTCCGGCTGCGACTGCACGGCCGCTGGCTGCGCGGAGTCGCCCACTTGCTCCCGGACGACGACGCCCGCGTGCGGCTGAAGTCGTTGCCACGCTGGAACAGCACCGCGGTCCAGGCGTTCGGAACCGACCTGCTGACGATCCGGATCGACCTCGACTAACCGTCCGAGACCACGGCCTCGATCGTGCGCCGCGCATTCGCCGCCAGTACCGGATTCGTCTCCCGGTAATACGGCAGCTGGATCAGCGCGATCGACAACGCCCAGCCCCGCCCGCGCTCCCACGTCGCGTCGTCCACCTCCACTGCCTCGCGGAACACCTCCCGCTCAGCCGCCGCGAACGTGTTCCACCCTGGGATCAGGTCCACTGCCGGATCGCCGATCCCGACTCCCGCGAAGTCCAGCACCGCGCTCAGCCCGCCGTCGTCGACCAGCACGTTTCCCGGCGACAGGTCCGCGTGCAGCCACACCGGCGCCCCGGCCCACTCCGGTGCCGCGAGCGCGTTCTCCCACGCCGCGACATACGCCGGATCGCCGCCGAGTTGCGCGATCGCCTCCCGGGTCGGCGCGTCCCGCGTGCGCAGCGGACGGCCCCGGCTGACCTCCGGTGCCCCCGAAGTATCGAGGCCGCGCAACGCTTTCACGAACGCACCCAGGTCTCGCGCCACCTGCGCGTCGCCGAAATCCGGGTTGACGCCGGGCAGCCAGCGCAGCACCGACCAGTCCCACTCGAAGCCCTCGCCCGGCCGTCCTTCGGCGAGCACTTCCGGCACCGCGACCGGCAGCCGCGGCGCCAGCCACCGCAGCCAGCGCTGTTCGTGGCCGATCTCGGCGGCCCCGCGTTCCAGCCGCGGCAGCCGGGCGACGAGCTCGTCGCCGAGCCGGAACATCGCGTTTTCCGTCCCCGACGAGGCGACCCGCGAGACCGCCAGCCCGGCCCACTGCGGGAATTGGGCCGCGACGAGGCGACGGACCAGGTCGTCGTCGATTTCCGCTTCATCCGCGTGCATCCGGTTCATCAGCATCGAGCAAACCGCGTCGGCGTGACAGCGGGCAACCGGTTTATTCCCGCTCCAGCCGCCTGTCCCAGAAACTGGTTGCCGTCGCGTCCGCCGCGGTTTCCGCGCCACACTGCTGGCATCCACGGGGAAAGGACGCAGCATGACAGGGCTTACCGGACCACGGCTCGCCGTCGCGCTGGAAGGCGCGGGCTGGCACCCGGCCGCGTGGCGCGAAGCGGACGCCCGCCCGGCCGACCTCCTCACCGCCGCATACTGGACCGAACTGGTCCAGGAAGCCGAAGCCGCGCACCTGGACTTCGTCACTTTCGAGGACTTCCTCTCCCTGCGCGATCCCGCCGAGCCGACGGCCCGCGCCGACCGCGCGCAAACCCGCCTGGACGCCGTGCTGCTCGCCTCGCGGATCGCGCCGCTGACATCGCATATTGGCCTGATCCCGACCGCCGTCGTCACCCACACGGAGCCATTCCACCTGTCGAAGGCGATCGCGACGCTCGACTACGTCAGCACCGGCCGCGCCGGGGTCCGCGTGCAGGTGTCCGGGAATCCGGACGAGTTCCGGCACTTTGGCCAACGCACGCCGCCCGAAGTGCCCGAACTGTTCGAGGAAGCCGCCGATTACGTCGAGGTGCTGCGCAGGCTGTGGGACAGCTGGGAGGACGACGCCGAAATCCGCGACGTCGCCACCGGCCGGTTCATCGACCGCGGCAAACTGCACTACATCGACTTCGAGGGCCGCTGGTTCTCTGTCAAAGGCCCGTCCATCACGCCGCGCCCGCCGCAGGGCCAGCCGATCGTCGCCGCGCTCGCGCACGGTCCCGACGCTTATCGCCTCGCCGCCCGCCAGGCCGACGTCGTGTACGTGACGCCGAACGACCGCGCGCACGCCGCGTCGATCATCGACGAAATCGGTGCGCCCCTTCAGGTTTTCGCCGACCTCGTGGTCTTCCTCGACGAAACCTCGCAGGCCGCCGCAGACCGCAAAGCCCGCTTGGACGACCGTGCCGAGTTCAGCTCGGACGCGCATGTCTTCACCGGAACCCCGGCCCAGCTGGCCGACCTCCTGCTCGACTGGCACGCCGCCGGCCTCACCGGTTTCCGGCTCCGCCCCGGCGCCCTGCCGCACGACCTGACCGCCATCACCCGCGCGCTGGTCCCCGAACTGCGCGACCGGGGCGCGTTCCGCTCCGGATACGAGGCCTCGACCCTGCGCGGGCTGCTCGGCCTGCCGCGCCCGGCGAACCGCTACGCCGCCTGAGTCCCGGGAGATTTCCATGACTGCCAAGCAAATCCACCTCGCCGCGCACTTCCCCGGGGTCAACAACACCACCGTGTGGAGCGATCCCGAAGCGGGCAGCCACATCGAGTTCAGCTCGTTCGTCAAGCTGGCCCAGACCGCCGAACGCGCGAAGTTCGACTTCTTCTTCCTCGCCGAAGGCCTGCGCCTGCGGGAACAGAACGGCGAAATCTACGACCTCGACGTCGTCGGCCGCCCGGACACCTTCGCCGTGCTGTCCGCGCTCGCCGCCGTCACCGACCGGCTCGGCCTGGCCGGGACCATCAACTCCACCTTCAACGAACCGTTCGAGGTGGCCCGCCAGTTCGCCTCCCTGGACCACCTTTCCGCCGGCCGGGCCGCGTGGAACGTCGTGACGTCGTGGGACGCTTTCACCGGCGAAAACTTCCGCCGCGGCGGCTTCCTGCCGCAAGACCAGCGTTACTCGCGCGCCGAAACCTTCCTGCGCACGGCGTGGGAACTCTTCGACTCCTGGCGCGGCGGCGAACTGCTCGCGGACAAGGAATCCGGCCGCTTCCTGGCCGACGGCGGCGACTTCGCCCACCACGACGCCCATTTCGACATCTCCGGCCGCTTCCCGGTCCCGCGCAGCCCACAAGGCCGCCCAGTGACCATCCAAGCCGGAGACTCCGAAGAAGGCCGCGAATTCGCCGCCGCGACCGCCGACGCCATCTTCACCCGGCACGGCACCCTCGAAGCGGGCCAAGCGTTCTACTCGGACGTCAAGGGCCGCCTGGCGAAATACGGCCGCGCCCCGCACGAGCTGGTCATCCTCCCCGCCGCGACGTTCGTCCTGGGCGACACCGACGCCGAAGCGCACGAACTCGCCCACGAGGTGCGGTTGCAGCAGGTCAGCGACCAGACCGCGATCAAGTTCCTCGAACAGCTCTGGAACACCGACCTCAGCGGCCACGACCCGAACGGCCCGCTGCCGTCGTTCGACCCGGTGGTCGGCGACCTGATCTCGAAGGGCCGCGCGAGCGTCCGCATGCACCGCGATCCGATCGCGACCGCCAACGAATGGCGCCAGCTGGCGGAAGCGAAGCACCTGTCGAGCCGGGAACTGATCATCGAGGTCACCGGACGGCAGAACTTCATCGGCTCCCCCGAGACCGTCGCGTCGACCATGAACGACCTCGTCCAGGCCGACGCGTCGGACGGCTTCATCCTGGTCCCGCACGTGACGCCGGGCGGGCTGGACCAGTTCGCCGACCAGGTGGTGCCGCGGCTGCAGGAACGCGGGGTGTTCCGGGAGGACTACAGCGGGCCTACTCTGCGGGACCACCTCGGGTTGAACTAGCCCAGGAACCGCTTAGCGTTGCCCCGCAACAGCAACTCCCGCGAGGCCTCGTCGAGGAACTCCGCTCGCCGCACCACCCCGCCGGCCGGGCGCTCCCCCAGTGGGTACGGGTAATCGCTCCCCACCATCACCTGCTCCGCCCCCAGCGTGTCGACCAGGTTCCGCAGCGCCGGCTCGGTGAACACCACCGAATCGACGCTGAACCGTCCGACATACTCCGACGGCGGTTTCTCCGACGTGGCAATGATGTCCGCCCGCTGGTGCCACGCGTTCTCCAGCCGCCCCAGCCAGAACGCGAACGATCCGCCGCCGTGGGCGAAGCAGATCCGCAGGCTCGGCGGCACCCGGTCGAACACCCCGCCGAGGATCATCGCGATGATCGACAGGTGCGTCTCCGCGGGCATCCCCGTGAGCCACCGCGCCATCCAGCGGTCCAGCCTCGGCGCGTCCGGCATGTCCCACGGGTGCACGAAAACCGGGACGCCGAGCGAAGCCGCGTGCTGGAGGAACGTCACCACGCCCGCGTCGTCGAGGTCGCGGTCGCCGACGTGGTTGCCGATCTCCACGCCGCGGTGCCCGGCCGCTACGGCACGGTCCAGTTCGCGGCAGGCGGCGTCGGTGTCCTGCAACGGAACCTGGCAGAACGGGACCAGCCGGTCCGGCGCGGGCGCGCAGATTTCCAGCGCCAGGTCGTTGAACACCCGGGCGATCTTCTCGCCCTGGCCCGGGCTGGTGTCGTAGCCGAAGAACACCGGCGTCGGCGAGACGACCTGCGCCTCGATGCCGTCGGCGTCCATGTCGCGCAGCCGGACCGAGGCGTCCCAGCAGTCGGACCGGATCCGGCGGAACTCCTCCGAACCGACCATGATCATGGCCTCGCGCTCGGTTTCCGCGCGCAGCCACGGCATTCCCTCGCCGAGGTCGGGCCAGCCGTGCGGGACGAAGTGGCTGTGGACGTCGATCGCGCGCACGCTCAGCCCTTCCCCGGGTGCAGCGTGCCGCACGCCCCGCAGGTCCGGGCTTCCTCGGACGCGTAGAACTGCTCGAACACCGGCGGCAGGTCGTCGACGATGTCGCGCACCTGCAGCTCGACCTCGTGCACCTTCGCGTCGCACTCCAGGCAGAACCACACGAACTTCTCGAGCGTCCCCTCCTCGCGGATGCGCTCGATCACGATCCCGATCGAACCCTCCTGCGGACGCTGCGGCGAGTGGTGCACGTTCCGCGGCAGCATCCACATCTCGCCCTCGCGGATGTCGACGCGCTGCGGGCCGTCGTCGGTCATCAGGTTGACGTGCATGTCGCCCTTGTACTGGTAGAACCATTCCTCGTACGGGTCGAGGTGGTAGTCGGTGCGCTGGTTCGGCCCGCCGACGACCTGCACGATGAAATCGCCCATCGGGGCCCACATCTGCTTGTTGTTGACCGGCGGCTTCAGCTCGTCCTCGTGCTCTTTGATCCACTTCGCGAAGTCGAACACGGGCGGGATGGCGGTCATCGTTCCTCCTTGCCGGGGATCCGGGCGATCGCCTGGATCTCGATGAGCAGATGCGGATGCGGCAGCTGGTGCACCGCGACGGTGGTGCGGGCCGGGCCGTTCTCGTCGAAGAACTCGCCGTAGACCTCGTTGTAGCCGCCGAAATCGTTCATGGTGACCAGGAACACGGTCAGCTGCGCGAGATCATCGAGCCCCGCGCCGGCCGCGGCCAGGATGTCGCGGATGTTCTCGATCACCGCGCGCGTCTGCGCCCGGATGTCCAAAGTGGTCACGCCGAACTCGTCGGCCTCCGCGCCGGCGAACGTGTTGTCCGGCCGCCTGCTGCTGGTGCCGGAGACGAACACCAGGTCCCCGACCACTTTCACGTGCGGGAACCGCCCGCGCGGCGTCGCCTTCCCGGCGACGACATGGGCTTGCGCCACGCTCATCCCTCCATCGTGTGAACGGAAACCGAACCCAGACCGGCGACCCGCGCCTCGACGTGCGTCCCCGGCTGCAGCGCGACCGCCGCCGTCGCCGCACCGGCCAGCAGCACCGACCCGTCGAGCAGGCGATGCCCGTACGCGGCGGCCATCCGCTGTGCGGCGGGGAGCGCCCGCAGCGGGGCGCCGAGGATGTCGGCGGTCGAGCCGGTGGCGACGACCTCGCCGTCGAACAGCAGGTCCACGGCCAGCGCATCCACCTGGTCGAGCTGGGTCCACGGGCCGAGCACGAACGCGGACGCCGAGGTGTTGTCGGCGACGACGTCGGCCAGGCTGAACTTGAAGTCGCGGTACCGGCTGTCGATGATTTCCAGCGCGGGCGCGACGGCGACGATCTCGGCGTCGCGGCCGAGCCGGAACGCGACCTCGGGCTCGACGCGCGGATGCACCCCGCGGCCGACGTCGAACGTCCCGCCGTCCTCGATCCGCATGCGGTCGGTCAGCGAGCCGATGATCACGTCCGAGACGCCCATCTGCTCGGCCTTCGCCTTGCTCGTGAAGCCCAGTTTGACCCCGGCCAGCCGCTCGCCGCGCCCTTCGCGCAGCGCGATTCCGGCGTGCTGCACGGCGTACGCGGTTTCCAGGCTCATCGGCCCGGCACTGGTGAGCTGCGGGATCGCCTGCCCGGTGGCGGTCGCCCGGTCGAGCCGCGCGGCGTGGTCCTCGATCGTCATAGCTGCACGCACACATTCGTCGGCTGGGTGTAGAAGTGCATCGAGTGCAGGCCGCCCTCGCGGCCGATGCCGGAAAGCCCGACGCCGCCGAACGGCGACCGGAGATCGCGCAGGTACCAGGTGTTGACCCAGGCCATCCCGACCCGCATCTGCTGCGCGACGCGGTGGCCGCGCTCCAGATTCGTCGTCCACACGGCGGCGGCGAGCCCGTAGTCGGTGTCGTTCGCCAGCCGGACGGCTTCGTCCTCGGTGTCGAACGGGATCAGCGCCGCGACCGGTCCGAAGACCTCCTCGCGCACGACCCGCGCCGAGTTGTCCAGTCCGGTCCACAACGTCGGTTCGATCCACGACCCGCCCGCCAGGTCCTGCCCCAGTTCCGGAACCGCGCCGCCGGCGAGCACCGTCGCGCCTTCGGCGACCGCGAGGTCCAAATAGAACTGGACTTTCTTCCGGTGCTGCTGGGATATCAACGGCCCGGTCGTGGTGTCCGGGTCGCCCGGCCGGCCCAGGCGCAACGCCTTCGCCCGCTCGGCGAGCCCGTTCGCGACCGCGTCGAAGACGGACCGCTCGACGTAGACCCGCTCCGTGCACAGGCATACCTGCCCGGTGTTCAGGAAAACCGACCGGGCGAGGCCGTCGAGGGTCTTCTCGAGATCGCAGTCCGCGAACACCACCGCGGCGTTCTTTCCGCCCAGTTCAAAGGAAACCGGCCGGACCGACGGAGCGACCGCGCGCATGATCGCCGAGCCGGTCCGGGATTCGCCGGTGAACGTGACGCCGTCGATGCCGCGGTGAGTGGTGAGGTACTCCCCAGCGGAGTCCGGCCCGAAGCCGTGCACGACGTTATACACTCCGGCCGGGGCACCTGCCTCCGCGATCACCTCGGCGAGCAAGGTCGCGGTCGACGGCGTCTCCTCGGACGGCTTGACCACCACCGCGTTGCCGCACGCGAGCGCGGGCGCGACCTTCCACGTCAGCAGCAGCAACGGCAGGTTCCACGGCACGATCACCGCGACCACGCCCAGCGGCTTGGGCACCGCGTAGTTCAGCGCCTTCCGGCCGTTCGGCAGATCCGTCAGGAAGGAATCGAGACCGGCCGCCGCGATCGTGTCGGCGAACGAACGGAAGTTCATCGCCGCCCGCGCCACGTCCAAGTCGCGCGCCAGGTGCTCCGGTTTTCCGGTGTCGCGGACCTCGGCGGCGACGAAATCCTCGAACCGCTCCTCGATCCGGTCGGCGATCCGGCGCAGCAAGGCGGTGCGCTCGGCGACCGAGGCGCGTCCCCACGGCCCGTCCGCCGCGGCGCGCGCAGCCGCGACCGCCGCGTCGACCACGTCCGGACCGGCCTCGTGGACGTGCGCGACGAGCGACCCGTCGACCGGGTCGATCTTCTCGAAGGTGCGCCGCCCGGCGACCCGGGTCCCGCCGACGACGTTGTGGAGTTCCGCAGCCATGAAGCTGACGGTAGGGACGTCCGGAATGCCTCGCCAATGCTCTTTGCCGCCGCTCCCATAGCTGTCCGGACATGTCTCGCCCATGCCTGCTTCGGCATATCTTTCGTCGAAATGAGCATTGGTCAGGCATGGCGACGGCGGCGAAGGATGGCTCTCGTGAACCATCCGAACGTCGATCGGGACTACAGCGCGCAGGGCACGGTGACCGAGGCCGAGTTCGACGCCGTGATGGCCCGCTACCGCTCCGCCTCCGAATCCGCGACCGCCGGTCTGGCAGGCGTTCGCGACCTGGCTTTCGACCCGCTCAGCACCGAACGGCTCGACGTCTGGGGCATCTCCCCCGGACAGCTGCGCCCCGTCGTTCTCGCCATCCACGGCGGCTACTGGCGGATGCTCTCGCGCCACGACACCGCGTTCCCGGCGAGGATGCTGGCTGACACCGGAGTCGCCACCGTCGTGCCGGACTACACGCTCGCGCCCGCGGCACCGCTGGAGGAGATCGTGCGCCAGGTCCGCGCCGCGGTCGCGTGGGTGCACCACCACGGCGCCGAGCACGGCCTCGACCCGGACCGCATCCACGTCGTGGGCAGCTCAGCCGGCGGGCACCTGGCGGCGATGACCGCCGTCGCCGGATGGCAGCGCGCCGCCGGGCTGCCGGAGGACGTCGTCAAAGGCGCGATGGCGATCAGCGGGCTCTTCGACCTCCGCCCGCTGGTCGACTCGTTCGCCAACGCGTGGCTGTCCCTCGACCCGACCCGCGCGGAAGCCCTCAGCCCGATCCTCGCGCCACCAGGCGCCGTGCCGCTGCACGTGGCGGTCGCGGAACACGAAGCCGCGGGATTCCATCGACAGAGCAAGGCTTTCCACGCACACTGGCCCGCCGCCGGTTCGTTGACCGTCGTGCCCGGCCGGAACCACTTCGACGTCTTCCTCGACCTGGCCGACCCCGCCTCGGCGCTCGGCCAGGCCCTGGTCCGGCGCGCCCTCTCGTGACGCCGGAAGCCGAGCCGGACAGTAATGTCGCCGGAATGGAGATGCCCCGCCTGCTCGACGGCCGCCTCAAGCTCAGGCACCTCGTGCTGGTGGACACCCTCACCGAGCAGGGCAGCGTAGTCGGCGCGGCGGCCGCGCTGCACGTCACGCAGCCGGTCGTCACGCGTGGCCTGCACGATCTCGAAGCGATCCTCGGCGTGCCGCTCTACGAACGCGGGCCGCGCGGGATCACGCCGACCGAGTTCGGGACCGCGTTCACCGAACACGCGCGCGCCGTGCTCGCCCAGCTCACCCACGCGGCGCGGCACGTCGTGGAGATCGCCGACGCGACCCGCGGCCGGGTCGTCGCGGGCATCCACCTCGCGGGTTCGAACCTGTTGCTGCCGCGAGCCATCGCGCATCTGAAGGAAGACCATCTGCTGGTCACGGTCGTCGTCCGGGAGGGAACGCCGGAATCGCTGCTGGTGGAGCTGACGGCGGGCCGGGTGGACGTGATCGTCGGCAGGCTGAGCGGCCCCGGCACCGAAGACACCCGGCGGCGGGCGCTGTATCAGGAGTCGATCCGCGTCGTCGCCGGCGCGCACCACCCGCTCGCCGCGCGCGGGAGCGTCTCGCTGGAGGATCTGGCGGAGTTCCCGTGGATCGTGCCCGGCACCGAGACGATGCTGCGCCAGGAGCTGGAAAGCCTCTTCGCCCAGCACGGCCTGGACCTGCCCGCCAACCGCGTCGAAGCGACGTCGTTCCTGACTGTGCGGCAGCTGCTCACCGAAACCGCCATGGTCGCCGCGCTCCCCGGCCTGCTCGGCATGGACGACCCGCGGCTGGTCACGCTGCCGACGCCGCTGGAGAACATCGGCCACAGCGTCGGCCTGACCCTCGCCGCCGGCCGGCGGCTGAACCCGGCCACCCAGGCGCTGATCGAGTCCCTGCACACCGTCGCCGCGCAGATCGAAGACGCCTGACGCGCTCTGTCGCTTTCTTGACGACCGACGACAACCCGTGATACTTCATGGACCTCCGCGGAAGGAGCGTTCCATGGGTTACCGCTTGTCCACCGTCGATCCGGCCCGCACCGCGCTGGTCGTCATCGACATGCAGCACGACTTCCTGGCACCCGGCGCCCCGCTGGAATCCCCGGCAGGCCGCGCGATGATCCCGACCCTCAACGACACGATCCGGTTCTGCCGCGACGCGGGCATCCCGGTGTTCTTCACCGCGCACGTCCACCGCCCCGACGGCACCGACATGGGCCGGTTCGCCGACCTGTACCCGCCGATCGCCGCCGGCGCCGCGCTCATCGAGGGCACGCCCGGCGCCGCGCTGTACTCCGAAGTGGACCGCCGCCCGGACGAACCGCTGATCCCCAAGCACCGTTACAGCGCCTTCTACGGCACAGATTTCGAAATGCAGCTGCGCGGACGCGGCGTGGACACCCTGATCGCCACCGGAGTGACCACCGAGGACTGCGTCCACGCCACCATCCGCGACGCGATGTTCCGCGATTTCCGCACCGGGGTGCTGTCCGACGCGTGCGCCACCTACGACCACCCCGACCTCGGCCACGGCGCGATGTCCGCCGCGGAGGTCCATGCGGCGACGCTGGTTGTTCTCGCCCAGTCCACTGCGGACGTGTTGACGAGCGCGGAGTTCAAGGCGCTGGCGGAAAAGGGAGCCGCTTAGCCGCGCCCTGCGAGCGGGCTCGCCGCCGGGAGCACTGACCGTCGCCGCCCGGTTCGGAATCCGGGAGCCGCCTAGCCCCTTGCGAACGGACCGCACGAATGCGCCCGCCCGCCGGAGCAGCGGCCCGCCCAACCCCGGAATTCGTGGAGCCGTTTAGCCGCGCCCCGCCGCTGCCAGCGCGTCGTGCGCGTGGATCCACTCCACCGTCTCCCCGATCCGCCCCAATGCCGCGTCCCGCGCCTCCGCCGCCGGACCGTCCGGCACATGCAGCAAGGCATTCGCCACCCACGAACTCCGCTGCACCGCCCGGGTCCGCGGCCGCCGCAGCTTCTCGTAGCGGGCGAGTGCCTCGTCGCGTGAGTCGCGCGCCAGGCACTCGGCGAGCGTGACCGCGTCCTCGATCGTCTGGTTCGCCCCCTGCCCGTGGTGCGGCAGCATCGCGTGCGCCGCGTCGCCGAGCAGCACCACGCCGCCGCGGTGCCAGCGGTTGAGCGGATGCTGGCCGAACAACCCCCACCGCTGATACAGCGTCGTCGCGCCGACCATCTCCCGTACCGCGGGATGCCAGCCCTCGAAGGCCGCCTCGATGCGTTCCCGGGGAATGTCCTCGGTCCACGACTCCCCCGGCCACACGTCCGGTTCGTCCAGCACCGCGAGGAAATTCACCACCGACCCGTCGCCGATCGCGTAGTGCAGCAGATGCCCGCCCGGCCCCATCCAGAACTGGATCGCCCCCGCGTCCGGCAACGACGGCAGCCGCTCCACCGGCACCAGCCCGCGAAAACCGCTCGAACCCGAGTACCGGGCGAACGGCGCGTCGTCCACCCACTGGCGCACCGTCGAGTGCACCCCGTCCGCGCCCACCACGACATCGGCGGTTTCGCTTGTCCCGTCGGCGAATTCGAGCCGATACCGCGATCCGTCCGCACCGACGCCGGTCACCTGGCGGCCAAGATGGACCTTCCCGCACGCACCCGCCAGGATCCGCTGCAAGTCCGCCCGGTGCACCCCGAAATAGGGCCCGGCGAACCGTTCCTCGTAGCTGTCCCCGACCGGATACGCCATCACCCGCTGCCCGCTCCGCCAATGCCGGTAGACCAGCTCCGTCGGCACCGCGGAACACGCGGCCAGCTCGTCCCGCAACCCCAGCCGCCCGAGGACCCGCGACCCGTTGGCGGCCAGCGCCACCGCCGCCCCGACCTCGCGCAGTTCGGCCGACCGTTCGTAGACCTCGGCCCCGATCCCGCGCTGCCGCAACGCGAGCGCGAGCGTCAGCCCGCCGATCCCGCCGCCGACGATCGCCACCGAGAGTGCTTCGCTCGCCATCAGCCCTCCTCGCCCATGTACCGATCGGTACACGAATGGACGGTACGGCGTACCGATCGGTACAGTCAAGGGGTGGATTCCGGAACCGGCCGTCGCGCCGAGCTGCTCGAGCAGGCCGTGGGTTACCTAGCGACGCACGGCCTGGCAGACCTGTCGCTCGCGCCGATGGGCGAGGCGCTGGGGACGAGCAAGCGGATGCTGCTGTACTACTTCGGCAGCAGGGAAAACCTGATCACCGAAGCGATCGCCGCGAGCCGCCCGGACGTCACCGAACTCTTCCGCTCCGTGCACGACGAGCAATCCCTCGCCGCCGCGGCGCACGCCCTGTGGCACGCGATCACCCGGGGCCGCCAGCAACGGCCGATCCACATCCTGTTCCAGGTACTCGCACTGGCCCCGACCCAGCCGGAGCGTTACCTGACCGTCGCGAGGGAAGCGATCACCGCGATGGTGGACCCGCTGGTGCCGGTGTACCGAAAACTCGGCTACGCGGAACCCGACGCGGCAGCCCGGGCGAGCCTGCTGATCTCGGGCCTGCGAGGGCTGTGCCTGGACCGCATCGTGACCGGGGACGAAGAACGGATCGAGATCGCTGCGCGGGCGTTGATCGCTACTGCGGTCGCGCCGCCCGCCTGATACGGCGACGCCTCGCTAGAGTTCAAGCACCGCAGGCAACTCCGCCACCGACCCCAGCACATGTGTCGCCCCGTGTGCCCGCAACGTCGCCTCGTCGTGCGCCCCCGTCAACACCCCGGCCGCCACCGACGCACCCGCTCGTCGGCCGGTCAGCATGTCGAAGCCGGTGTCCCCCGCGACCGCGACCGCGCGTACGTCGGTGATTCCCAAGCGCAGCACCGCAGTCAGCACCATGTCCGGGAACGGCCTGCCTCGCCCGCCCGCATCAGCCGGGCACACCACCAGATCCGCCAGGTCCGTCCACCCGAGCCGCTCCAGCAGTGCATCGCGGGTCGCTGCCGAGAAGCCCGTGCTCAGGCACACCCGGCGGCCCTGCGCGCGCAACTTGTCGATCGCTTCCTCCGCACCCGGAAGCGGCGCGGCAACCTCGATAGCCTGCGAAGCAAAAGCAGTCTCGAAAACCTGATTCGCCTTCTCCGCCACCCCGTCCGCGGGGAACAGCGCCCGGAAGACCTCGATCTTCGACTGTCCCATGGTGTCGCGGACGTAGGCATCCACATCCTCGCGCTCCGGCGAGTCCGCGGGCACCCCGACTGCTTCCAGGGCCGCCGAGAACGCTGCCTCGACCGCGCCGTCGTCGCGGACTGTCGTGCCTGCCATGTCCAGCACGACCAGTTCCACCGCTCGCGTCATCGGACCCCCTCCACTTCCCGGCCGGTCACCGCGTGCACTGCGCTGATCAGGGCCATCGTCTCGATGTCGGCCGCGCTGCAGCCGCGCGACAGGTCGTGCAGCGGGGCCGCGACGCCTTGCAGGATCGGTCCCAGCGCGGTCGCTCCGCCCAGCCGTTCGGCGATCTTGTAAGCGATGTTCCCCGCGTCAAGGTTGGGGAACACCAGTACATTCGCCCTCCCGGCGACGGTCGACCGCGGCGCTTTCGCCACCCCTACCGCGTCCACGACTGCGGCGTCGAATTGCAACTCGCCGTCCACCGCCACGCCGGGCAGTCGTTCCCGCACCAGCGAAGTCGCCTGCCGGACCTTGTCCACCGCGGAATGCTTGGCACTGCCTTGGGTGCTGAAGGAAAGCATCGCCACGACGGGCTCGGTTCCGGTCAGCGCCCGGTGCGTGGAAGCCGCGCCGACGGCGATGTCCGCCAGTGCCTCCGCGTCCGGCTCGGGAACCACGGCGCAGTCAGCGAAAGTGAGCGATCGGCCGTCCTGCAACAGCATCAGGAAGCAGCTGCTGAGAGTCCGGACGCCGGGAGCGAGGCCGACGATTCGCAGGCCGGCCCGGAGGACATCGGAAGTGGGCCGCGTCGCGCCTGCCAGGCACGCGTCTACCCGGCCGAGTGCGAGCAGCGCGGCGGAGAGGGCGACCGGATCGGTGCGGACCGTCTCCACCCGGTCGGGGAACGCGGTTGCCAGCCGCGCGAGGACGGCGTCGTCGGCAGCCAGTTCCGCCGTGTCCAGGAAAGGTGGCACTGAAAAGCCAAGCTCTGCCGCGGCTGCGGCGATCTCGTCCGCGGGTCCGACCAGCACCGGCTCGATTTCGCCGCGTTCGGCCAGGTGCGCGGCCGCGGTGACGGCGCGCGGGTCGGCGCCGTCGGCGAGCGCGATCCGCGGGCGGGCGTCGCCGACGCGGTCCCGCCAGGTCTCGGCCAGAGGGGCCATGGTCATCTCGCAAACTCCCTCGCGGACGGCAGTGCTCCCCGAGCAGGATCCCGACCCCTGGCCCCAAGGGACAGAGCCAGAACAGTGCCCGTTGACAGGTCCAGAAGGCCGACTGTCTGGACCCGTCGACCGAGCGGTTTCTGGCACTTTCGCCGTGGCCAGTCGTCCCGCACTCTCGACCGCACCAGACACGGCAGATGGGAGCAGGCGATGAAGATCGGTGTGCCTCGCGAGGTCAAGAACCACGAATACCGGGTGGCGGCGACGCCGGCCGGAGTACACGAGTTCACCTCGGCCGGCCACGAGGTCTTCGTGGAACGCGGCGCGGGCGAAGGCTCGTCGATCCGCGACGAGGACTACACGGCCGCCGGCGCGAAGCTGCTCGACCAGGCGGACGACGTGTGGGGCACCGCGGACCTGGTGCTGAAGGTCAAGGAACCGGTCGCCGAGGAGTACCACCGGCTGCGTTCGGACCAGCTGCTGTTCACCTACCTGCACCTCGCCGCGAGCGAGCCCTGCACCAAGGCCCTGCTCGACGCGGGCACCACCTCGGTGGCCTACGAGACGGTCCAGCTGCCCAACGGCTCCCTCCCGCTGCTGTTCCCGATGAGCGAGGTGGCCGGACGGCTGGCCCCGCAGGTCGGCGCGCAGACGCTGATGCGCGTCAACGGCGGGCGCGGCGTGCTGATCGGCGGCGTCTCGGGGGTGCCGCCGGCCCGCGTGGTCGTGCTGGGCGCGGGCGTCGCCGGGATGAACGCGGTCGCCGTCGCGGCCGGGACCTGGGGCGACGTGGTGCTGTTCGACAAGAACGTCGACAAGCTGCGCGCCGCCGACCGGATGTACCAGGGCCGCATCCGCACCGCCGCGGCGAACTCGTACGCGATCGAGCAGGCGGTACTCGAGGCCGACCTGGTGATCGGCGCGGTGCTCGTCCCCGGCGCGAAGGCCCCGAGCCTCGTGTCCAACGAGACGGTCTCGCGGATGAAGCCGGGCAGCGTGCTCGTGGACATCTCGATCGACCAGGGCGGCTGCTTCGAGGACTCGCGTCCGACGACGCACGCCGACCCGACCTTCCGGGTGCACGAATCGGTGTTCTACTGCGTGGCCAACATGCCGGGCGCGGTCCCGCACACCTCCACGCACGCGCTCACCAACGTCACGCTCCCCTACGCGCTCGAAATCGCGAACAAGGGCCTCCGCACCGCGGTCCAGGACACGCCCGAACTCCGCGGCGGTGTGAACACCGTGGCCGGGGCGCTGACCTACGAGCCGGTCGCCGTGGCGCACGGCCTGCCGTTCACCGACGTCGCCGACGCGCTGGCCTGAGCCTGCCCGGCGCAGCGCGGCGGGGTGGGAAAACCGGCCACTGCGAGTTACGTTTCAGCCCACCCCGCTGCACGCCGGCCACTTGGGAGAACGCACGTGCCACGCACGCTGATCGAGATCGACCGCTCGTCGGACGAACCGCTGTACCGCCAGGTCCGGCGGGCGATCGAGCACGGCATCGCCATCGGCACGTTCGACCCGGCCCGCCGGCTGCCCAGCTCGCGGGAACTGGCCGTCGAGCTGGGCGTTTCCCGCAACACGATCAACCTCGCCTACCAGGAGCTGGTCGCCGAGGGCTACGTGGAAAGCCGCGAGCGCAGCGGGCTGTTCGTCAACACCGAGATGCGCCCGCACTGCGCGGTGGAGGAACGGGACACCGAATCGAGGATCGACTGGGCGGCCCGGGTGCGCCGGTTCCCGGACGCCGGCGTCGCGCACATCGAGAAACGCACCGACTGGGCGAGCTATCCGTACCCGTTCCTCGCCGGGCAGGTCGACATCACCGCGTTCCCGGCCCGGTCGTGGACGCGCTGCCTCCGCGACGCCCTCTACCGCCCGCACGTCTTCCACAGCCTGCAGGACAGCGTCGGCTCCGATGACCCGATGCTGGTCGAGATGGTCTGCCGCCAGCTGCTCACCACCCGCGGCATCGAGGCGGACCCGGACGAGGTGCTGATCACCGTCGGCTCGCAGCAGGGCCTCGACCTGCTCGGCCGCGTGCTGCTCGGCCCGGACCAGGTCGTCGCCATCGAAAACCCCGGCTACCTCGACGCCCGGCACATCTTCCTCCGCACCGGCGCCCGCGTGACCGGGATCGACGTCGATTCGCGCGGCCTGCAACCGCCCGAATCGCTCGACGGGGTCGACCTCCTCTACCTCACCCCGAGCCACCAGCACCCGACCAACGCGACCCTCAGCATCGGCCGCCGCCGCCAGCTGCTCGCCCAGGCCGCCGCGTCCGGCACCGTGGTGGTCGAAGACGACTACGACAGCGAATTCCGCTACCAGGGCAGCCCGACCCCGGCGTTGAAGGCGCTCGACAACACCGGCGACGCCGTCTACCTCGGCACCTTCTCCAAGTTCCTCTCCCCCGGCCTGCGCCTCGGCTACCTGGTCGGGCCGCGCGAGCTGGTGCGCGCGCTGCGCGAGGCCCGCCGGTACGTCCTGCGCCACCCGCCGGGCCAGCTGCAACGGGCGCTGGCGCTGCTCATCGAAAGCGGCGAGTACCACCGCTCGCTGCGCCGCTACCGCACGAAGTTGATGCGCAAATGGACCGCCACCACCGCCGCGGTCGCCGAATACCTGCCGTGGGCGCAGGGCCCGTACCCGCCCGGCGGCGTCAGCCTGTGGATGACCGGCCCGTCCGAACTGGACTGCCGGGTACTGGTGGAGCGCGCGGAGGAGCTGGGCATCCTCATCGAACCGGGCGACATCTTCTTCCTCGGCGACGACCCGCCGCGCAACCACTTCCGCATCGGCTTCTCCGCCACCCCGCCGTCCGCGATCGACCCGGGCATCCGGCTGCTCGGCGACCTGTGCCGGGAGCTGCTGGACAGCTGACTGGACCCACGCGCGCGTCGCCTTCTGGACCTGTTCGCGGGCCAGCTCCCCCGGCACTGTCTTGGGGCAGGACACGTGGACAAGGAGGTCCCATCGTGGGCGAACCCGCGGTATCCGCTCGTCCGGCCCCCGACCTGGTGGTGCTCGGGGGCACGGTGCTGACCCTGGACCGAGGCGGGACGCGGGCCTCCGCGCTCGCCGCCCGCGACGGCCGGATCACCGAGATCGGCGACGACCGTTCGATCGCCGCTCTCGCCGGTCCCGAAACGACGGTGCTCGACCTGGCCGGGCGCACCGTCGTCCCGGGTTTCGTGGAGTCGCACAACCATCCCTCGTTCTTCGGCATGGCGCTGGCCGCCCCGGTCGACGCCGGAAGCCCGCCCAACGACCGGATCAGCGACATCGCCGACCGCGTCCGGCAGGCGGCGCGCGACTTCGGCCCCGGCGAATGGATCAAGGGTTTCCGTTACGACGACACGCTTCTCGCCGACAACCGGCACCCCACCCGGCACGATCTCGACCCGGCTTCGCCGCGGAACCCGGTCCTGCTCACCCACGTGACCGGACACTTCTCCGTGGCGAATTCCGCCGCGCTGCGAGCCGTCGGCATCACCGCGGCCACGCCCGACCCGCCCGGCGGCGCCATCGCCCGCGACGAACGCGGCGAACCGACCGGCCTCCTCATCGAGACCGCGGCGTTCCTGGTCAACTCCGCGATGCCGTCGCAGGGCCCCGACGAACTGGCCGCGGCACTCCAGCTCGCCGACGCCGAGTACCTCCGCAACGGCGTCACTTCGGTGCACGACACAGGAATCGGCCTCATCGGCGGCGACCAGGAACTCGCCGCGTACCGGATGCTCACCAGCGCCGGAAAGCTGCGCACCCGCATCCACGGCTACCTCTTCCACACCCTCCTGCCCGGTCTCGCCGAAGGCACCCCGGAATCGCCGGATCCGTCCAATCCGGACGGCTTCACCATGAACGGCATCAAAATCGTCGCGGACGGCTCGATCCAGGGCCGCACCGGCTGCCTGGCCGAGGGCTACACCTGCGACCCCGACGAGCACGGCATGATGCTGCTCGAACCGGACGAACTGTCCCGCCGCATCGCCGCGCTCGACGCCGCCGGCTGGCAGGTCGCCGTGCACGGCAACGGCGACGCGGCGATCGACGCCATCATCGACGGCTACGCCCGCCTCGGCGCGCCCGAAGGCACCGGCCGCCGCCACCGCATCGAACACTGCCAGACCGCCCGCGAGGACCAGCTCGACCGGATGGCCGAAAACGGCATCGCCGCGTCGTTCTTCATCAAGCACGTCTACTACTGGGGCGACCGGCACCGGGACGTTTTCCTCGGCCCGGAGCGGGCTCGCCGGATCAGCCCGCTCGCGTCGGCCCGCTCCCGCGGAATCCACTTCGGACTCCATTCCGACACCCCGGTCACGCCGGTGCCGCCGCTGGAAGGCATCTGGTGCGCCGTCGCCCGGCAAACCAGCAGCGGCCAGCTCCTCGGCCCGGAGCAGGCGATCGACGTCGAAGCCGCCCTGCGCGGGTACACCATCGACGCCGCGTACCTGGCCGGCGAGGAAGAGAGCAAGGGCAGCCTCGAGGTCGGCAAGCTCGCCGACCTGATCGTGCTGTCCGAGGATCCGACCGCAGTGGACCCGAACCGGATCCGCGACCTGACCGTCGACGCCACCGTGATCGGCGGACGGCTGGTCTGGCAACGCGATCCCGTCCCGGCCGGAGGTGCGCGATGATCCGGAGCTGGCCCAGCCTGTGCATCGGGCTCGGCATCCCCGCGGTGGCGGTCCTCGGCGGAATCCCGCTGGTGGCGGGTTCGCCCGCGACCGTCGCCGGGTTCCCGCTGGTGTTCTTCTGGATGTTCCTCTGCTTCCCGCTGACCACCCTGTGCCTGTGGATCAGCTGGCGGTTCTTCGACCGCAAGCACTACCCGGCGGACACGCCCGCAGCGAAGGAGGACCAGTAATGCTGATTCTCATTGTCGCCGTCGTGATGGGGCTGTCGATCCTGCTCGCGCTGTGGGCGGGCCGCTCGTCGCGCGGCGGCGGGATCTCCGAGTTCCTGGTCGGCGGCCGTTCGTTCCCGCCGTGGCTGCTGTACTTCCTGGCCGTCGGCGAGGTGTACAGCATCGGCACGATGATCGGGTTCCCGAGCGGCATCTACGCGCACGGCGCGAGCTACGGGATCTGGTTCCTCGGCTACATCCTGCTCGCCTATTCGCTGGGCTACTTCCTCGCCCCGCTGGTCTGGCGCGCGGCGCGCAAACACGACGCGATGACCGTCCCGGACGTGTTCGGCCGCCACTACGGCAGCCGGACGCTGGAGCTGATCACCTGCGTGACGATGCTGATCGCGCTCGTGCCGTGGGGCCAGTACCAGTTCATCGGCCTGCAAGTCGTGCTGAGCAACCTCGGGCTGAAACTGACGCCCGTGCAGTGCGTCATCCTCGCCGGGATCATCGCGTTCGCCTACATCGCCGTGTCCGGCATCCGCTCCCCCGCGTTCGTGTCGATCCTCAAGGACGCGTTCATGCTGCTCGGCGTGGTGCTCGTCGGCCTCGCCGCGGTGCTGGTCGCCGGCGGGACCTCCGGGGTGACCGGGCCGGAGGCGCTGGCCAGGGCGCAGACCACGATGGGCGGCCAGGACCTGTGGTTCGCGATGACCACGATCCTGTTCCAGAGCGTGGTCTTCTACCTCGGCTTCGGCGGCGCCTACGTGTTCCCGGCGCGCTCCGAGCGGGCGGTGAAGAGTTCGACGGTGTGGATGCCGCTGTACATGCTCATCTACCCGTTCCTCGTCTTCGCCGCCTACTACGGCCTCAAGCAGCACCCTGGGCTGAAGAACCCGAACACAGTCTTCATGGTGACCGCGAAAGGCCTTCTCCCGGAACCGGTTCTGGGTCTCGTGGCCGCTGGCGCCGCGTTGTCCGGCGTGCTGGTGCTCTCCGCGACGGCGTTGGCGATCGGCGGCATGGTCAGCCGCAACCTGGCCCCGAACGTCCGGCCCGCGGCACAACGGCGCTGGACGGTCGTGGCGGTGGCGGTGTTCCTGGTGCTCGCCGCCGTGCTCACGCTGACCGCCTCGACGCTCATGCTCACCGTGCTGAACCTGACCTACAACCTGCTGGCCCAGGTCGTGCCGGGCTGGCTGGCGATCCTGTTCGCCCGGCGGGTGCGCACGGCCGCGATCGCGACCGGCATGGTGGTCGGCGTGGTGACCGCGGTCGTCCTGTACGCCACCGGCGTGACGCTCGGCGGCCTCAACACCGGCCTGGTGTCGATGGGCGTCAACCTGGTGATCGTCTTCGGCTGGAGCCTGCTCGCTCCGGGAAAGAAGCGTTCGCCGATCGCCTTGGAGCGCAACGAACCCGCCGCGGTCTCGCCGGTCGCTCAGCCGGCAGGCTAGCGGCGCGCCATCAGGTCGAGGATCTCGCGGAAGGCACGGAATCCCGTGCCTTCCGCGGCGTCCAGGGCCACACTGCGGCGGTAGTACGCACTGAGATCGAGACCGACCCCGATGCCGTACACCTCCGTCTCGCTCCGCTCCAGCCCGTCCGCCACCTGCACCAGATGCCGGTCCAGGTACCGCTCCTCGTTGGCCAGCGCGGTCGCGCCGTCCATCGGGCTTCCGTCCGACAGCACGAAAACCAGCCGCCGCCGCACATCGCACTCCCGGGCCCGTTCAGCCGCCCACGCCAACGCCTCGCCGTCGATGCCCTCGCGGAACAGATCGGCTTTGAGCAACGCCGCGACATCCCGCCGCGCGCGCCGCCACGGTGTCGCCGCGTCCTTGAACACCAGGTGCCGACGCTCATTGAGCCGCCCCGGGTGCTTCGGCCGCCCGGCGCGCATCCAGTCCCGCCGTGCCCGGCCGCCGTGCCAGGCACCGGTGGTAAAGCCCAGGATTTCGCAACTGGCCCCGGCGAGATCGAGCGCCCGGGCGAACACATCGACCAGCACCGCAACGGTTTCCCGGTGCGCCTTCATCGAACCCGAGCAGTCGATCAGGAAGGTGACCAGCACGTCGGCGACCGGTTCGGCCCGCTCGACCCGGAACACCCGATGGTCCGCGGGCGTCGCGATCAACCGCGCGAGAGCCCGGCCGTCGATCTGGCCCTCCTCCTGCGCACCGTCCCAGCCGGACCGTTCCGGCTCGGCGAGCACCGCCGTGAGCTCCCGCGCGAGCCGAGCCACGTTGACGCCCTGCTTCGCCACCCGGGCGTCGAGCCGTTCGCGCAACTCGCGCAGCAATTCCGGCCGCACCAACGGTCCCGCCCGGTCCTCGCGGTCGTAGGCGGTGGTGAAAACCCGATACGAACCGGCCGCCACCGGTCCGTTGTGGTCGCCGAGGCCTGCGGTACCGCCTTCCTCGCTGCCGGTTTCGTCGTCGAAATCCAGCAGCAGCGCGTACGCCGCGGTGTCGTCTTCCTCGTCCTCGGCGTCTTCGGACTTCTGCGGCTCCAGCAACCCGGCGACCGCCTCGGCCAGCGCCCGCGCGTGCTCGGCGAACGCCGCCTGATCGGCCCGGTGCCGCCGAAGCCCGGCCAAGTGCGCACCGAGCATCGGCGCGATCGCCGCCCGGGTCGCCTCGATCAGGTCCTCGGTCTCTTCCACGACCGGCTCGCCGGTGATCCGCGCCCGCGCGACCTGCGCGACCGTGTAAATCAACACGCCGCGCGCCGTCTCGGTCAGTCCATTGTGGTGCGCCGAAAGCGACCAGCGTTCGTGCCGCCGCCGCACATTCGCCGTCACGCCGGGAAAACCGTTCGGAATCAGCGACTCCACCCGGAACTGCTCCAGCAGCTCGAACAGCAGCCGCTCGACACCGCCCTCGGGCCGCAACCGCTTGTGCAGCTCCCGATCCGACCGGCTCAGGTGCAACGCCATCCCGTCCGCCGCGCCGCGGAAGGACTGCACATCTTCGTCTTCGGAGCGCAGATGCGGCGCGGGCATCGGCACCGGGCGGGTGCCGCGATGCAAGCGCCCGCCCCGGAAATGCGCGTCCGGCGACCCGCTGACCGCCCGGATCGCCGCCGCGGACAGCTCCTCGACTTGCTGGCGCCGCCGGGTCTCGGGCGTGCTCACGCCGCGGCCAGCTCCTGGTCGAAGCAGCGCTGGAAGTACTCGGCGACGACCGGGCGTTCGGCCTCGTCGCATTTGTTGAGGAAGGTCAACCGGAACGCCAGCGCCGGATCGCCGAAGATCTCGCAGTTCTCCGCCCACGTGATGACCGTGCGCGGCGACATCAGCGCGGACAGGTCGCCGGCCCGGAACCCCTCGCGGGTCAGCCCGGCGACCGCCACCATCGCTTCGGCGAACTGCTCGGTCGTCCGCGGCACCCGCGCCCGCACGATCGCCGCTTCCTCTTCCGGGGCCAGGTAATCGAGCGCGGCGACGATGTTCCACCGGTCGATCTGCGCGTGGTTGAGCCGCTGCACGCCGTGGTAGAGCCCGTTGAGATTGCCCAGCCCCACGGTGTTGGCGGTGGCGAACAGCCGGAATCCCGGGTGCGGGCGCAGCACCGTGTTGCTGTCGATCAGGGTGAACTTGCCGTCCCGTTCGAGCAGCCGCTGGATGACGAACATGACGTCCGGCCGTCCCGCGTCGTACTCGTCGAGGATCAGCGCGGTCGGCCGCCGCAGCGCCCACGGCAGGATGCCCTCGCGGAATTCGGTGACCTGCTTGCCGTCGCGCAGCACCACCGCGTCCTTGCCGACGAGGTCGAGCCTGCTGATGTGGCCGTCGAGGTTCACCCGCAGGCACGGCCAGTTCAGCCGCGCCGCGACCTGTTCGACGTGCGTGGACTTGCCGGTGCCGTGCAGGCCCTGCACGAGCACGCGCCGGTTGTGCGCGAACCCGGCCAGCAACGCGAGCGTCACGTCCGGGTTGAACCGGTACGCCGGATCGATTTCGGGCACGTGCTCGCCGGGCTCGGAAAAGGCCGGGACGACCAGGCTCGAATCGATGCCGAACGCGTCGCGCACGGCGATCCGGGCGTCGGGACCGTTGCCGCACAACGGGTTCATCAGGGGACCTCCGTCAGGACGGGATGCTGTCGGCGTCGTCGGCCGAACCCTCGGCCTCGACCTCCTTGATCGCTTCGGCGGCCCGCTGCAACGCGGGAAGCGCCTGCAAAGCCTTGTCGGCGGTGAGCCGCATGACCGGGGCCTGCACCGCCACCGCCAGGTTGGACCGCCCGCTGCGGCTGGGGACCAGCACCGCCACGCACACGAGCCCGGGCAGGAATTCCTCGTCGTCGAGGGCGAACCCGTCGCGCCGGATGCGGGCGAACTCCTCCTCCAGCGCGTCGAGGTCGGTGACCGTCTTGGCGGTGTACTGCTTGAGCGGCGCGTGCGCGAGCAGCTTGCGCCGCTGCGCCGGGCTCATCTGGGAGAGAATGATCTTGCCGCTGGCCGAGCAGTGGATCGGCACGCGCGAACCCGGCCGCAGGTAGAACCGCAGGGGCTCGGGCGTTTCGACGCGGTCGAGGTAGACGATCTCGCTGCCGGACAGCGCGGTGATGTTGCAGCTCTCCCCCAGCTCGTCGACCAGGTGGTTGAGCACCGCGCGCCGCGCGCCGTGGTGCGTCGCGTTGAGCAGCAGGTTCTCCGCGAGGCGGCGCAGCCGGTCGCCGGTGCCGTAATGCCGCCCGTCGGCCTGGCGCACGAGCAGGCCCGCGCCTTCCAGCTGCTGCAGCATCCGGTGCAGCGTCGGCTTCGGCAGGCCGGTCTCCTCGACCAGGCTCTGCAGCGTCACCAGCTGGTCCTTCGCCGCGATCAGCTCGAGCAGCGAGAACAGCCGCATGGTCGGGGTGTCTCCGTCGAGGCCCGCGCCGTCCGGCTCGCGCACGAGTTCCACGGCGCTGGTCTTCCGCAACTCACTCACGTTCCGAAAAGTAGCACATCCTGTCTCGTTTTCCAGCAACTGCCGGTTGACCTCCCGCGCGTGGCGTCCTATGGTCCATCGAGTTCAGCTTTTACGAACCTCACGTACCGAAAACCAAGACTTTCAGCGTCGAAGGAGTTCAACCATGGCGGAGAGGAAGACGGGCGACGGCCGCACCGTCGTCAGCGGAACGGCGAAGATGACCCCGTCGGAGGCCTTCGTCGAGACGATGGTGGCCAACGGCGTCACCGACATCTTCGGCATCATGGGCTCGGCGTTCATGGACGCGATGGACATCTTCGCGCCGGCCGGCATCCGGCTCGTCCCGGTCGTGCACGAGCAGGGCGCCGCGCACATGGCCGACGGCTACGCCCGGGTCAGCGGGCGCCACGGCGTCGTCATCGGGCAGAACGGCCCCGGCATCAGCAACTGCGTCACCGCGATCGCGGCGGCGTTCTGGGCGCACAGCCCGGTCGTGATGATCACGCCCGAGGCGGGCACCATGGGCACCGGGCTCGGCGGCTTCCAGGAGGCCAACCAGCTGCCGATGTTCCAGGAGTTCACCAAGTACCAGGCGCACGTCAACAACCCGAAGCGGATGGCCGAGTACACCGCGCGGGCCTTCGACCGGGCGCACGCGGAACTCGGCCCGACGCAGCTGAACATCCCGCGCGACTTCTTCTACGGCGAGATCGAGACCGAGATCCCCGAGCCGCAGCGGCTCGACCGCGGCCCCGGCGGCGAGAAGAGCCTCGCCCAGGCGGCCGAACTGCTGGCCACCGCCGAGTTCCCGGTGATCATCTCCGGCGGCGGGGTCGTCATGTCCGACGGCGTCGAGGAGGCCAAGGCGCTCGCCGAGCGGCTCGGCGCGCCGGTCGTCAACAGCTACCAGCACAACGACAGCTTCCCGGCCAGCCACCCGCAGTGGTGCGGCCCGCTCGGCTACCAGGGCTCCAAGGCCGCGATGAAGCTCATCTCGCAGGCGGACGTGGTGATCGCGCTCGGCACCCGGCTCGGCCCGTTCGGCACCCTGCCGCAGCACGGCATGGACTACTGGCCGAAGAACGCGAAGATCATCCAGATCGACGCGGACCACAAGATGCTCGGCCTGGTCAAGAAGATCACCGTGGGCATCTGCGGCGACGCGAAGGCCGCCGCCGCGGCGCTGACCGAACGCCTCGCCGACCGCACGCTCGCCTGCGACGCCACCCGCGGCGAGCGCGCCGACCGCACCAAGGCCGAAAAGGACGCGTGGGAGGAAGAGCTCTCCGCGTGGACCCACGAGAAGGACCCCTACTCCCTCGACATGATCGCCGAGCAGGAGCAGGAGGAGGGCAACTGGCTGCACCCGCGCCAGGTCCTGCGCGAACTGGAGAAGGCCATGCCGCCGCGGGTGATGGTCTCCACCGACATCGGCAACATCAACTCCGTGGCGCACAGCTACCTGCGCTTCGAGGAGCCGCGGTCGTTCTTCGCGCCGATGTCCTTCGGCAACTGCGGTTACGCGCTGCCGACCATCATCGGGGCCAAGGCCGCCGCGATGGACCGGCCGGCGATCGCGTACGCCGGCGACGGCGCGTGGGGCATGAGCATGGGCGAGATCATGACCGCGGTGCGGCACGACATCCCGGTCACCGCCGTGGTGTTCCACAACCGCCAGTGGGGCGCGGAGAAGAAGAACCAGGTCGACTTCTACGACCGCCGGTTCGTCGCCGGAGAACTGGAAAGCGAGAGCTTCGCCGGGATCGCGCAGGCGATGGGCGCGGACGGCATCGTCGTGGACAAGCTCGAGGACGTCGGCCCGGCGCTGAAGAAGGCCGTGGACGCGCAGATGAACGAAGGCCGCACCACGGTCATCGAGATCATGTGCACCCGCGAGCTGGGCGACCCGTTCCGCCGCGACGCGCTGTCGAAGCCGGTGCGGTTCCTGGAGAAGTACCAGGACTACGTGTAATCCCCCGCTAGCGAGCCGACGAACCGGCCGGGCCCCGCGCCCGGCCGGTTTTTCGCGTCCGGGCCCCGATCTGGCCCCAGTGATCCGCCTCTTTCTGGCTCTGGGCGTGGACCAGAAAGATTGCGATCGTCGACACATTCCCGTTCTCGCACACACAGGAGGTCGCCAGGTGAACGTCACGGAGCTGCGGGCCACTGCCCGCCGACACCTCGGGCCGCACTTCACGCGCAAGGACACCTGGCAAAGCGAATTCCCGGTGTTCGTCCGCGGCGAGGGCAGCTATCTGATCGACACCGAGGGCCGCCGCCACCTCGACGGTCTCGCCGGGCTGTTCTGCGTCAACATGGGCCACGGCCGCGCGGACATCGCCAAGGCCGCGGCCGACCAGGTCGGCACCCTCGCCTACGCCAGCAACTGGGGCTCGGCGCACCCGCCGTCGATCGAGGCCGCCCGGATCATCGCCGACCTCGCCCCCGGCGACCTCGGCACCACGTTCTTCGTCAACTCCGGTTCGGAGGCGGTCGAGACCGCGCTGAAGTTCGTCCGGCAGTACCACCGCAGCCAGGGCGCCCCGGAGCGGACGAAGATCATCAGCCGCGAAATGGCCTACCACGGAACGACCATGGGCGCGCTGTCGGTCACCGGTCTGCCGAAGATCAAGGAGCCGTTCGGCCCGCTGCTGCCGGGCATCCGGCACGTCCCGAACACCCTCGGCTTCACCGGCGACTGCGGCCCGGCCGACCAGCTCGACTGCGTCCGCGCGATCGAGGCGGTCATCCTCGAGGAAGGCCCGGAGACGGTCGCCGCGGTCTTCGCCGAGCCGGTCCAGAACGGCCGGGGCGCGCTGGTCCCGCCGGAGGGCTACTGGCCGGCGCTGCGGGCGCTGTGCGACAAGTACGGCATCCTGCTCGTTTCGGACGAGGTCATCTGCTCGTTCGGCCGCCTCGGCCACTTCTTCGGCCACGGCCTCACCGGCGTCGTACCGGACCTGATCACCTTCGCCAAGGGCTCAACCTCGGGCTACGCCCCGCTCGGCGGCGTGATCGTGCGCGAGCAGCTGGTCACCGAGCTGTACGACTCCCCGAAGGGCGGCGTGTTCACCCACGGCGCGACGTGGGGCGGCCACCCGGTGTCGACGGCCATCGCGGTCGCCAACATCAGCGCGATGCGCGACGAGAAGGTGCCCGAGCACGTCCTCTCCGAGGGTCCGAAGCTGCACGCCGCGCTGGAGTCGCTGAAGGACGCGCACCGCTGCGTCAAGGACGTCCGCGGCACCGGGTTCTTCTACGCGATCGAGCTGATGGCCGACCGCGACGGCGGCCGCGAGCTGACCGACCAGGAGTCGCTGCAGGTCCTGCGGGAGGTCCTGCCGGAGTCGTTCCGCCGCACCGGGGTCATCCTCCGCGGCGACGACCGGGGCGCGACCATGCTCATGATCTCGCCGCCGCTGGTGGCCGACACGGACGTGCTGGACGAGCTCCTGCACGGCGTCGACGGCATGCTCACCGACGTGGAGAAGGCGATCCAGCCCTGACGGATAGCGCCGGCGGGCGCTGGGTACCTCGTAGGACACGGGGCACCCGGCGCCCGTCGTGCTGTCCGGGGCCGGCTCGTTCTGGTCCCAGAGCATCGGTGGTATCTGGCTCTCGCAAAGGGACCTGTTCCTTTCTACGGTGACGGGAACCACACAGCAGCTCTCAGCGACATCGCGGCGGCGGCCGGCGCGGGGACATCGAGGTCCCCCGGCGCCGCCGGAAGGAGGAGACGTGGGTTCTGCACCGGAAACAGCCGCCGAGAGCGGTCTCAAACCGGGCCTGAAGCAACGCCACATGAATCTGATCGCACTCGGCGGCGTGATCGGCGCCGGCCTGTTCGTCGGAAGCGGCGTGGTCATCCAGTCGGCCGGGCCCGCGGCGGTGGTCTCGTTCCTGATCGCCGGGCTGATCACCGTGCTCATCATGCGGATGCTGGCCGAAATGACCGTCGCGCGGCCCGCGCTCGGCTCGTTCTACGTCTACGCCAGGGAGGCGATGGGCAACCGGGCCGGCTTCACCGTCGGCTGGATGTACTGGTACTTCTTCGTGATCGTGGTGGCCGTGGAAGCGGTCGCCGGCGGCCGGATCCTGCAGCTCTGGCTGCCGAACGTGCCGCTGTGGGTGCTGAGCCTCGGCCTGCTCCTGCTGCTCACCGCCACCAACCTGGTCTCCGCGCGGTCCTACGGCGAGTTCGAGTACTGGTTCTCCTCGATCAAGGTCATCGCGATCCTCGTGTTCCTGGTGGTCGGCGCCCTGTACCTGTTCGGCGTCTGGCCCGGCTCGCACGGAGGCGTCGGGAACCTGGTCTCCCACGGCGGTTTCGCCCCCATGGGCATCGGCGCGGTGCTGGCCGCGGTCGTCCCCTGCGTCGGCTTCTACACCGGCGCCGAGATCGTCACCATCGCCGCGGCCGAGTCCGCCGAACCGCGCCGCGCGATCGCCAAGGCCATGCGCTCCATCGTGTTCCGCGTGGTCCTGTTCTACGTCGGCTCGGTCTTCGTGGTGGTCGCGGTCAAGGCCTGGAACGCCCCCGACACCGCCGTCAGCCCGTACGCGGCGGTCCTGGACGTGCTGGGCATCCCCGCCGTGGCGACGATCATGAACGCCATCGTGCTGACGGCCGTGCTCTCGTGCCTGAACTCGGCCCTGTACACGTCCTCGCGGATGCTGTTCGCCCTGACGCGCAACGGCGACGCCCCGAAGATGTTCACCAAACTGTCCCGCAGCGGCGTCCCCCGCCGGGCCATCATCGCCGGGACTGTCATCGGGTACGTGTCGGTGATCGCCGCGTACACCTCGCCGAACCTGATCTTCCAGTTCCTGGTGAACTCCTACGGCGCGGTCGCGCTGTTCGTGTACCTCGCCATCGCACTGGCCCAGGTCCGGCTGCGGAAGCGGCTGCAGAACACCGATCCGGGCGCGCTGAGCCTGAAGATGTGGCTGTTCCCGTGGCTGAGCTACGCCACGATCGCCTTGATGGCGGCGGTCATCCTGGCCATGGCGTTCCTGCCGACGACCCGCTCGCAGTTCTGGCTCAGCGCGGTGACGCTGGCGCTGATCCTGATCGCGTACCAGTTCCGGAAGCGCCGTCCGGCCGCTCCCGCGGCGGCGACCGAGACGGACTCATCGCGGGGCGAGGCCGGAGTCGCCTCGACCTGAGCTGCTCAGTCTTTGCGGGAAAGCCGGGCGGTCCCTCGACGGGGCCGCCCGGCTTTCCCGGCTGGCACCCCGCGATGCCGCGATTCTGGACCTACCGTCACGACCAGACGTCCCGCACAGTGGAGCGGTCCGCCCGCGCCGTGGAGGTCTGATGCCGCACCCGTCCAGGGTCCTCGCTCCCCCGGGCCGCCGATGACCTTCTGGCAACTGTCCCCGGCCGCGATGGCGTTCGCCGTCGCCGCCCTGTTCGCCGGGGGCCTGATCCGCGGCTACTCCGGCTTCGGCGCGTCCCTGGTGTGGGTCAGCTGCCTCTGCCTGGTCCTGCCGCCTCCGGCCGTCGTCCCGAGCACGCTCCTGCTCGAAATAGCGTCCAGCGTGACCCTGCTGCCCAAGGCCTGGTCCGACGCCCACCGCCCGTCCGTCCGCTGGCTCCTGGCCGGCGCGCTCCTCGGACTCCCCATCGGCATCTGGTTCCTCGCCGCGCTGCCCGAACGCGCCACGAGACTGACCGTCGGCCTGGTCGTCGGGCTCTCCGCACTGGCGCTGGCCCTGAGCCGCCGAACCCGCCGCCTGCCCGGCCGCGGCGCGTGCGCGAGCATGGGCACCGCCTTCGGAGTCCTGAACGGCGCCTGCGGCATGGGCGGCCCGCCAGTCGTCCTGATGTACCTGGCGTCCCCGCTGCCGATGACGGTCAACCGCGCGAGCCTGGTCGTCTTCTTCCTGGCCGCGGACACCATGACAGTCGCCACCGCGGGCACCGGCGGCCTCCTCACCAGCGACGTCCTCCTGCAGACCGCGCTCTTCCTTCCTCTGGCTCTGGCCGGAGTCGCCGCCGGAAGCTGGCTTTACCGCCACGCCCGCGGCGACGCCCGCCGGATCGTGCTGGGGCTCCTCGCGGTGCTTTCCCTTGCCCTGGTAGGCCAAGCGGTGGTCACATGACCCGTTCCCCCGACTGCTCGCTCCCCCACCAGGCGGCCCCATGATCCTCGGCGCACTAGCCGTCGCCTTCGCCGGCTTCATCGGCGGCCTGACCGGATTCGGCGCGTCGTTGGTCGGCACGCCACTGCTGCTGCTCATCGGACTCCCGCTGCCGCAGGTGGTCGTGATCAACCTGATCACCACCATGATCACCCGGCTCGCCGTGCTCCACCGCGAACGCGACCACATCGCCTGGCGCCGAGTGGCCGTCCTAGGCGCCGCAAGCCTCCCCGGTGCCGCCGCGGGCGCCCTCACGCTGCACCTGCTGCAGCCGCACGCTCTCCGCATCCTGGCCGGCACCGTGGTCGTGCTCTCCGGCCTGCGCCTGCTCCTGCGCCCAACCCGCGACGCCCACCCTGCGACCCCCGCGAAGCAGACAATCGCCGGCCTGCTGGGCGGCTACCTCTCCACGACGACTTCGCTGAACGGCGCGCCCCCAGCCGTCCTGCTGGCCTCGGCGAAAGTCCCCCCGAGAACCTTCGTCGGCGACCTGGCGGGCTACTTCGTGGTGACCAACTGCCTGTCCCTGCTCCTCTTGGTCACCGCCGGCCAGTTCGACACCACGGACCTGGGCACCCGCCTGCCGGTCCTGGTCCTGGCCGCCCTGGCGGGCAACATCCTCGGCGGCCGCCTCATCGGCCGGGTCCCGCGCCTGGTGTTCGACCGGGCGATCGTGGGGCTGATCGTGACGTCCGGCGTGGTGACGATGATCAGCGCCTGACGGGCGTGAGCGGTTCCCCGCGCCGCCGCGCTAGAGGAGGCCGGGCAAGCCCTGGGGCGCCCCGGCGACCGACTTCGCGATCCGGAGCGCGTTCGCCGCGATCGTCAGTGCCGGGTTGACCGCTGCCGAGGACGGGAAGAACGACGAATCGGCGAGCCACAGGTTCTCCACGTCGTGGCTGCGGCACGAGGCGTCCAGGACGCTGGTCGCCGGGTCGGGGCCGGCGACCGCGGTGCCGCACATGTGGGAGTTGGTCTCGATCCCCATGCGCTGGGTGAACAGCAACGGGTATCCCGCTTTGCGCACCAGCCGCCGCATCCGGGCGACGAGTTCGCGGTGCGGCGCGACGTTGTTCGGCGTCCAGTCGATGACCGTCCGGCCGCCTTCGACCCGGACCCGGTTGTCCGGCGAGGGCAGGTCCTCGGTGGTCAGGTACAGGTCGAGGCTGCGCGCGGCCATGAACGCGAGCGCGGGCATCGGGGCCCACCGGCGGGCGGGTTTCAGCATCGGGGCCTGGAGCTTGCCGAGCATCTGCACGTTGCCGAGCGGATACGGCCGCGCGTCGTAGAAGTCGTTGATTCCCAGCGTTTTCTGCCACTTCGTGGGGTTCGTGCGGAACGGGTTCACCCCGACGAAGAAGGTGCTGTTGTGCACCATGTAGTTCCGCCCGACGAGCCCGGACGAGTTGCCCAGCCCGTCCGGATGGCGCGCCGAGGCCGACCGCAGCAGGAGCGCCGCGGAGTTCACCGCTCCCCCGGCGAGGGCGAACCGGCCGGCGTTGATCCGCAGCGTCCGGCCCCGGTGCCGGACCTCGGCGGCGACGACCCGGGTGCCGTCGGGCGAGACGACCAACCGGGTCGCCTCGGCTTCGGGCAGCAGCCGCACGCCTTCGCGCAACGCGGGCAGCAGCAGCCGGTTCTCCGCGTCGGACTTGCGTCCCGTCTCGTCGGGGCACCCGTCGGCGGCGGTGACCGCGGCCCGGTCGGCGTCGGTCGCGACGTTCAGCGCGTTCGGCGTGTGGAACGGGTGCAGCCCGGACCGCCGCAACGACGCCGCGAACCGCTCGATCACCGGCTCGTGCGCGAGCGGCGGATGCGGGTACGGCGTCGAATGCGGCGGTTCGGTCGGGTCCTCGCCGAGCTGGCCGTGCACTTCGAGCAGCCGCTCGGCGAGGCCGTAGTACGGCTCCAGCTCCTCGTACGGGAACGGCCACGCCCGCGAGACCCCGTCGTGGTGCTCGATCTCGCCGAAGTCGCTGCGCCGGAACCGCGGCAGCATCGCCCCGTAGAACCTCGTGTTGCCGCCGACCCAGTAGTAGACGCCGGGCGCGAACGGCCGTCCGGTCCGGCCGTCCACCCACTCGCCGGCGTTCTTGTACCGGCCCTTGAGATACATCTCCGCCGGCTGCGAATTCTCCGGCTCGCGCGGGAGGAAGCCGCCCCGTTCCACGACGAGCACGCGCAGCCCCGACGAGCGCAGCGCCCACGCGAGCGCCGAACCGCCCATCCCGGAACCGATGATCAGCACATCGGTTTCGAGTTCGTCCTCCGGCGAAACGATGGACTCCGCGGGAGCCTCCGGCGGGATGTACACAGGTTCTCCTTCTCAGGCGTCGCCGCGGAGGAAGTCCGCGGCGCGTTCGCCGATCATGATCGCCGGGGCGTTGGTGTTTCCGGTGACGAGCGCCGGCATCACGGAGGTGTCGGCGACGCGGACGTTGTCCAGTCCGCGCACGCGCAGTTTTTCGTCGACGACCTTGCCCAGCACGCAGGTGCCCGACGGGTGGTAGAACGAGAACGACTGCGTGCGGATGAACTCGTCGATGTCCCGGTCGCGATCGGAAGCCGGGGCCAGCCCGGCCGCCGCGGCCCCGGCGAGGTCCGCGTCCAGCATCCCGGTCAGCCGGTTCTCCCGGGCGATCCGCATGCACATCCGGACCCCCTCGCGCAGGCGCTGCCGGTCGTCGACGTCGTCGAGGTAGTTGTGCACGATGCGCGGCTTGGCGTACGGGTGGTTGTGCCGCAGCCGGACCGAGCCGCGGCTCGCGGGCCGCGCGACGTAGGGCCCGAACGACATCCCCGGTTCGGCCGACGCGGTGAGCCCCTGGTCGCGCACGATCCCGAGCGCCGCGTGCACCTGGAGGTCCGGCGCGGGCAGGCCGTCGCCGGACCGCAGGAACCCGCCGACCTCGGTCCAGGCCATCGGGCCGTCGCCGTGCTCGCGCAGCCGCCGCTCCTCCGCCGAGGTGTCCGGGCCGGGCACCGGTTCGGCCCGGCTGGAGAAGCTGAGGAAACACCCGGCGTGGTCCTGCAGGTTCCGGCCGACGTCGGGCAGGTCGTGCAGCGGTTCCACGCCCGCGGCGCGGAGTTCGCCCGCGGGGCCGACGCCGGACTGCAGCAGAAGATGCGGCGAGTTGTAGGCGCCGAGCGACACCACGATCTCCCGCGAAGCCCGCAGCGTCCGAACCGTGCCGAGGTGGTCGACGTCCACTCCGGACGCCCGCGTGCCGTCGAACCGCAGCCGCAGCGCGAGCGTGGACGGGAGGACCGTCAGGTTCGGCCGCTCGGCGAGGAACGCGACCGCGCTGCTGCAGCGCAGTCCGTCGCGCTGGGTCACCTGGTAGTAGCCGACCCCGTCCTGCTCCGCGCCGTTGAAGTCCGGGTTGAACGCGTGCCCGGCGTTCTGCGCCGCTTCGACCCAGGCCGTCAGCAAGGGGTGCACGAACGCCGGGTCGCTCACCGTCAGCGGGCCGCCGACCCCGTGGAACTCGTCGGCGCCGCGCTGGTTGTCCTCCGACTTCTTGAAGTACGGCAACACGTCGGCGTAGCCCCAGCCCTTGTTGCCCAGCTGCTCCCAGGTGTCGTAGTCGTGCCGGTGGCCGCGCACGTACAGCATGGTGTTCATCGAACTGGTGCCGCCGATCGCCCGGCCCCTCGGCAGATACGCGCGACGGCCGCCCAGCCCCGGCTCCGGTTCGGTCTCGAAATCCCAGTCGTAGGCCGTTTTCATCTGCCGGGAGAACAGCGCCGGGATCTCGAACAGCCTCCCGGCCGCGGGCGGGCCGGCTTCGACGAGCGCGACCCGGACGCCGGGGTCTTCGGACAGCCGCCCGGCGACGGCGCAGCCCGCCGAACCGGCGCCCAGCACGATGTAGTCGTAGTCGGTCATGCGGGTTCTCCCGTTCAGAGATGCTGTTCGGTGGCGCGCGTGCGGTGGTACTCGTCCTGCCGTTCGTCGGTGATGTAGGCCGGGACCGGGAAGTCCCACCAGCCCGGCACCCACGGCCCGGCGGCGTCCCGGTCGGTCGGGACCTCGACCAGCGCGGGCTCGCCGGATTGGACGGCCTTGCGCAGGATCGGCTCGAGCGATCCGGCGTCCGGCACCCGCCAGGACTCGATGCCGAAGGAGGCGCCGAGCGCGGCGAAATCCGGGCTGTAGGGCGATCCGTCCGGCCGCGAGAACTCGGTGCCGATGTGCCGCGAGGTCTGCTTGCGCTGGCCGCCGCGGATGGACATGTAGCCCGCGTTGTTCTGCACGACGAACACGACCGGCGCGTCCATCGTGATGCTGAGCGCGATTTCCTGGGCGGTCATGAGGAAATCGCCGTCGCCGAGCACACACGCGACCGTCCGGTCCGGCCGGCCGAGCTTCGCGCCCACCGCGGCCGGGACCGCCCAGCCCATCGAGGAGAAACCGCCGGACGTCAGGTGCGTCCGCGGCTCGAAAACGGGGAACGTCTGCTTCACCGCGCCCTGGGTGTTGCCCGAGCCGGCGACGATGATCGAGTCGCACGGCAGGACCGACCGAAGGGCGCCGAGCGGACGCTGCGAGGTGAACGGGAACCGGTCGCTGTCTCGGCGACCGGCCAGCTGCTCCTCCCATTTCCGTTTGTGCTCGGCCAGTTCCGCCAGGTACTCGCCGCGTTCCGCGCGCGCCGACGGGAGCGTCTCGGCGATCGCCGAGACGGTGCGCTGCGCGTCCGCCACGATCCCCACTTCGGCCGGGTAGTTCTTGCCGATCTCGTGCGGGTCGATGTCGATGTGGATCAGTTTGGCGGGCGGGATCGAGAAGCTGACGCCCTGCGCGTAGCTGGAGGCGGACCAGTCGGTGAACCGGCAGCCGACCGAGACGACCACGTCCGCGGAGCTCGCGATCGCGTTGCCGACGATGGTGCCGGTCTGCCCGACGCTGCCCGCGAACAGCTCGTGGTCCTCGGGGAAGGCGCTCTTGCCGTTCCACGTCGTCACGACCGGGATCTGCCAGTGTTCGGCCAGCGCGCGCACCGCGTCGCCCGCTTCGGAAGTGACCGCGCCGCCGCCGACGACGATCACCGGCCGCCGGGCCGCGCGCAGCACCGCCGCCGCCCGCTCGACCGCGGCCGGATCGGGGTGCTGGCGGCCGACCGGGAGGCGGCGTTCCAGGTCGTGCAACTGGACGTCGGCGGCTTCGGCCTGCACGTCCATCGGGACTTCCAGGTGCACCGGGCCGGGCCGTCCGGTCAGCATCGAGTTGAAGCACCGGTGCAGCACGAACGGCAGCTCCTCGGCGCGGGTCACCACCCAGTGCCGCTTCGACACCGCCTCGGCGACCTTCGGGAAGTCGTTGGCGGTGTAGCGGTCCAGCTCCTGCAGCAGTCCGTGCCCGCGCATGTGGGTCGGCGGGCCGCCGGTGATCACCAGCACGCTGGTCGAGTCGGTGAACGCGGTGCCCATCCCGATCACGGTGTTGCTGGCCCCCGCGCCGATCGAGGTCACCGCGGCGATCGGGCGGCCGGTGGCGCGGTAGTACCCGTCGGCGAGGTGCACTGCGCTCTGCTCGTGGAAGGTCTGGACGAACGGGATCTTCGCTTCCTCGTCGAGGAACGCGTCGGTCAGGGACCAGATCCCGTGGCCGGGGATCCCGGCCACGTAGTCGACGCCGTAGTTGCGCAGCGTCCGCGCGACGATCTGGCCTCCGGTCAGGACAGGCATGGTTGCTCCTCGGTGTTTTCGGTCCGGTTCAGGCGGTTCGGCGCGCGGCCCAGGCGAAGCCCTGCGCGCACAGCCGGGTGACGTCGGGGTGCCGCAGGTCGTCCAGGTCGTGGCCGACGGCGCTGTAGAACACCCGGCCCGCGCCCCAGGTCCGTGTCCAGGCCTGCGGCATCCGCCGCCCGGCGAGCCACGGGACGTGCTCCCCGGTGAACTCCGTCTCGGCCAGCACGTGGTTGTTCGGGTCTAGCGACAGGTAGTACTGCTCGGACGCGACGTCGAAATCCGCCACCCCGCGGGTGATCTCGCTGTCGCGGTCCACAATGGACACCCGGTACGGGTCCTTCACGCCCTCCCCCGCCGGGTGTTCGAGGAAGCTGCCGCCCAGCATCAGGTGGTAGCGGATGCTGGTGCGGAACGCTGCCGCGGCGCCGTGCCAGGCGGCGATCCCGGTGCCCGCTTCGACCGCGCGCAGCAGGCCGTCCTCCTGCGCGACCGAAAGCCCTTCGGACAGCAGCGCGTTGTTCCAGTTGAGGGCGATGAGGTCGTAGCCGGTGAGGTCCGCGTCGAGCGCGAAGACGTCGTTGGTCTGGTCGACGTCGAAGCCGAGTTCCTTGAACAACGGCAGCGCCCACTCGTTCGCGATCTCGTAGGGCTTGTGCCCCGGCCAGCCGCCGTAGAGGTACAGGACCCTGGTCATGCTTCGCTCCTTTCCGCGGAGGCCGCCGAAGCGGCGCGGTCGCGCAGCCGCTGCGCGATTTCCAGTGCGTCGCCTTCCGGCGCGGTCGACTTCCGGTCCGGCTTCGCCGTCAGCAGGTACACCAGGCCCACGGCCGACACGACGAGGAAGCCGATCAACGCGATCCAGCGGTCCGCGAAGGACGCGTTCGGGTCCCCGGTCGGCGCGGCGAGCAGAATCATCGCCAGCACGCCGTAGACGAGCGCGGCGACATTCACCGCGAACCCGTACCGGCCGAGCGACCACGCTCCCGCCGGGCGCCAGCCCTTGAGCCGCATGCGCAACGCGGCGAGCACGACCATCTGGAACGCGGCGTAGCCCGCGAGCACCTGGAACGCGGCGATCCGCACCAGCGAGTCCGGCGAGAAGTAGACGAACACGAAGATCAGCAGCGGCGCGACGTTGACCGCGAGCAACGCGTTCCGCGGCACCCGGTAGCGGCTCGTCACGCGGGAGAAGATCCGCGCGCCCGGGAACATCTCGTCGCGGGCGAAGGAGAACACGATCCGGCTCGCCGCCGCCTGCTGGCTCATCACGCCCGCGATGAAAGACGTCAGCGCGACGAGCAGGATCAGCTTCGTGCCGACGGTGCCGACCGAACTCTGCAGGATCGCGGGGATCGGGTTGGTGTCGGAACCGGTCAGGACGGCTTCGAGGTCGGGCGCGGCCAGCGCGTACCCGGCGAACGCGAGCAGCGCGGCGAGCCCGCCGACGACGACGGTGAGCTGCATGGCCTTCGGGATGCTCCGTGCCGGATTGGGCACCTCTTCGGCGATCTCTCCGCAAGCCTCGAAGCCGTAGTAGAGGAACAGGCCGACCAGCGAAGCCGCGACGAACGCCGCGAAGTAGCTGCCCGGGTGGCTGGCCGAACTGCCGTGGAAGAAGATCGAGACCGGGTTGCGCCGCTGGAACAGCAGCAGGTACAGCCCGACCAGCACGATGCCGATCAGCTCGGCGGCGAGGCCGATCTTCGAGATCAGGGCGAGCACCCGGGTGCCGAAACTGTTGCACACCAGGCAGACCGCCGTCACGGCGACCGCGATCAGCAAGCGCTGCAACGGCGTCGAGGCCACGCCGGGGTGCTGCGCGGTGCCGCCGAAGAGGCTGGCCACGAAGTCGGAGCTGAACAGCGCGGTGCTCGTGATGCCGATGGTGATGCAGCAGATGTAGGTCCACGCGGTGAACCACGCGTACCTGCCGTTCCAGAGCCGGCGCGCCCATTGGTAGAGACCGCCGGCGAGCGGGAACTGCGACACGATCTCGCCGAACACGAGCGCGACGAGCAGCTGCCCGAGTCCGATGAGGACGATCCAGAAGACGGACGGGCCGCCCGCGGTGGACAGCCCCACCGCGAACAGCGACAGGACCCCGACCAGCGGGGAGAGGTAGACGAAGCCGAGGGCGAAGTTGCCCCAGAGGCTGACTTTGCGGTCGAAGCGTTGTTCGTAGCCGAGCGCGGCGAGCAGTTCGACGTCCTCCGCGGACGCGACCGGCCCGCCGGGCGGCGGGGTCGTGGGGGTTTCGTGTGTCGGGGTCATCGTCGACCTCCGGATCGGGATCGGGCGGGCAAGGGGAAAGGGCGGTCAGGCGCGGCCGAAAACGTGGTCGGTCCAGTCCAGGGCGGCCGAACCGAAACGCGCGGCCCGGACGTCGCCCGAGCGCGCGTGCCCTTCGAAGTTCTCCAGCCGGGACGCCCGGCCGCACAGCGCGCCGAGTTCGGCGCTCGCGGCCGGGTCCCGGACTTCCTGGTAGGTAACGGTTTTCAGGTACTTGCCGACCCACAGGCCGCCGGTGTAGCGCGCGGCCTTGAGCGTCGGCAGGACGTGGTTGGTGCCGATCACTTTGTCCCCGTAGGCGACGCACGTCTTGTCGCCGAGGAAAAGCGCGCCGTAATTGCGCATCGCGGAGAGCGCGGCACGCGGGTGTTCGGTGAGGATCTGGACGTGCTCGCTGGCGTATTCGTCGGCGAGGGCATAGGCGGCGTCGAGGTCGGGCACGACGAGGACCTCCCCGTGCTGGCGCCACGCGACGCCGGCGACGTCGCGGGTGGGCAGACCGGGCAGCAGTTCCTCGACCCACGCGATGGTCTCGGTCGCGACCCGGTCCGAGGTCGTGATCAGCACTGCCGGGGAATCCGGTCCGTGCTCCGCCTGCGAAAGCAGATCGGTCGCGACGACGAACGGGTCGGCGCTGTGGTCGGCGACGATCAGGACCTCGGTCGGCCCGGCGAACAGGTCGATGCCGACTTCGCCGAACAGCTGCCGTTTCGCCTCGGCGACGTAGGCGTTGCCAGGCCCGGCCAGCAGGTCGGTCTTGGCGATCGATTCGGTGCCGAGCGCGAGCGCCGCGATCGCCTGGACCCCGCCGAGCACGTAGATCTCGTCGGCGCCGGCGAGGTGCATCGCCGCGATGCTGACCGCGGGCGGGTTGCCGCGGTCCGGCGGAGTCGTCGCGGCGACCCGCCCGACGCCGGCGACCTTCGCGGTCACGACGGTCATGTGCGCGGACGCGGTGAGCGGGTAGCGTCCGCCGGGAACGTAAGCTCCGGCCGCGTCGACCGGGATGTTCCGCTGTCCCAAGCAGACTCCGGGCAGCGTCTCGACCTCGAAGTCGGCGAGCGAATCCCGTTGCGCCTTGGCGAATCCGCGCACCTGCCGCTGCACGAAGCGCAGGTCGTCCAGCACCGTCTCGGGCACGGCGGACACCACACGCGCGACCTCGTCGGGCCCGAGCCGGAAGGACTCCGGGCTCCACGAGTCGAATTTCTCCGACCACCGGCGCACCGCGGCGTCGCCCTCGGACCGGACGTCCTCGATGATCTCCGCGACCGTGTCGGCGATCTCCGGGCGGCCGGCCCGCACCGGCTCCGCCGCGAGCCGCTCCTTCACGATCTTGACCGAAGTGGACACTGCACGCTCCTTGACGAACTGGTCGGCTGCCGTGGATTCGAGAAGGAATTCTGGCGTCGGGCCGCGGCGCGGGACAGGCACAAGCTGTGCAGCGTCCGCCGCGCCGGTTGCACACCCTGGTCCGCCGCGCAGGCCGCGCCCACCACCGCCGACAGCACCGTCCGTAGTCCCAAATTCACACCTCTGAACTGCGGTGATACGATTAACTACGAGCGGCAACTCTGACATAGCGCCCCTGCGGCGTCAACGGTCGGGAGAATGACCTGATGGTGACCATGCGCGAGATCGCGCGAGCGGCGGGCGTGTCCCAGGCGGCGGTGTCCTACGCGTACAACCGCCCGGCGAAACTGTCCGAGACGCAGCGGCGGCACATCCTCGACACGGCGGCGCGGCTCGGCTACGCCGGACCGAATGTGCTGGGCGCGGGGCTGCGCGCGGGCAAGGTCGGCGCCATCGGCGTGATGGTGATGGACAGCCTGGAGTACGCCTTCACCGACCCGTCGACGCGGGCTCTGCTCGAAGGCATCGCGCAGAGCCGCAAGTTCGACGACCACGCGCTGACGCTCGTCCCGCTGCCGCGCTCGCCCGTCGCCGCGGACGACGGGCTGCCCGATCAGGCTGCGCTGCAAGGGATCGTCGACGGGATGATCGTGCACTGCCTGCCGGACGACCACCGGTCCCTGCGGACCCTGCAGTCCCGCGGGCTGCCGATGGTGGTCGTCGACGCGCCGCTGCTGCCCGGCGTGCCGCGGGTGTGCGTCCAGGACCGGCTCGCCGCCCGGGACCAGATGCGGCACCTGCTCGACCTGGGCCACCGGAAGACCGGCGTGCTGGCCGAACGGCTCTCCCCCGACGGCCGCCGCGGCCTCGCCGGGCCCGGCCGCCGGGCCGAGGCCACGGAACGGGTGGTGCGCGAACGCGTCGCCGGCTACCTGGACGTCGCCGCCGGGCCGGTCCCGGTGATGGAGGCCGGGGGCTTCGACCGCGCGGCCGGGACCGCCGCCGCGCACGAACTCCTCGACACCGCGCCGCTCACCGCGATCGCGGCGACCTCGGACACCATGGCGATCGCGGCGCTGGAGGCCGCCCGCGCACGCGGGTTGCGAGTGCCGGAAGACCTGTCGGTGATCGGGTTCGACGACGCCCCGGACGCCGAGCGCTGGTCGCTCACCACCATGCGCCAGCCGATGCGGGAGAAGGGCCGGATCGTCGCGGAAATGCTGCACGACCTGCTGAACGGACGCACCCCGGCGGAGACGGTCGAACTGCCGGTGGACCTCGTCGTGCGAGAAACCACTGCCGCGCCCGCGGGATAGCCCTTGCGCCGGTGCTGAAACGCTTGCCTCGCCTTCGTTTCCGCCGAAGAACCGATCGTCCTTTGTTGTGGCTGAGGTGGACCATGCCCGAAATCCTGACCGCGCGCACCGCTTTGCGACTCGAGGTCTTCCAGCGCACCGTCGCCCGCGTCTACGCCGGTGAGCAGCACCTCGACCGGCCGGTCCGGTGGGTGCACACCGGCGAGATCCCGGACATCCACCGTTTCCTGAGCGGCCACGAGATGCTGCTGACCGCGGGTCTCGGCATGGGCGACACGCCGGAACGGCAACGGGCGTTCGTCAAGCGAGTCGCGGACGCGCGGGCGTCCGTGCTGGTGGTCGAACTGGCGGGGCGGATGTTCGACGAGATGCCCGCCGCCGCGATCGAGGAGGCGGAGGCGGCCGGGCTGCCGCTTGTCGGGCTCCTGGACGAGATCCCGTTCGCCGAAGCGTCGGCACAGGTGCACGAGATGCTGGTCGAGGGCCGGGTTGCGCAGTTGCTCGCGGAAGAAGAAGCCGGGCAGGCGTTTCTCAATCTCCTGCTGTCCGATCAGGACTACCTCGCGATGGTCGAGGAGCTGTCCCGCCGGACGGGAATGCCCGCGGTGCTGGAAAACGTGGCCCACCAGATGCTGGCCTACGCGGGCGCGACCGCCGAATCCGACGCTGTCGCCGAGGACTGGGCAGCGCACTCTCGCGCGATGCACGAACTGCACCGTCCCGCCATCACCGACGGGTCCGCCGCGCCGGTCGCCAAGGCGGGCTCTTTCCGCGAGGTCGCCGCTTGCGCACGCAGACCTGTCGTCCTGCGCGGCGAGTCCTGGGGCTGGCTGCATCTGCTCCACGGGGCCGCGGCACCCGCGCCAGCCGATCTCCACGCGCTGGAAAGGGCTTCCGCCGCGGTCGCGATCAGCCTGCTCAGCGAACGGGAAAGCGGAGCACGCTCAGCGCAGCGGCAGGGTGCGCTGCTGAATCGCCTCATGCTCGGGGAAATCTCCGGCGAGGACTTCGTCCGCCTCGCCCGCGCCCTCGGCCGGGATTTGCGCAGCAAGACCCTGGTCGTCTTCGTGTCCGCGCTCCACGATTCGCCCGATCAGTCCCCGGTCCACTCCGCGGACTCCGTCCTGCACGGACTGGACGCGAGCGCCGTCGTCGGAGACCTTGGCGATTTCGCCCTGTCCGTCGTCGCGCCCGGCCGTCGGACGACCGCGGCGGCGATCGAAGCAGCACTCGCCGGAGCCGGACATTGGGGCGGAGTGAGCCGAACCGTACCGGCGGCAGCGTTGCCCGCCGCGGTCCGGCAAGGCCGCAGTGCCGCGGCGGCAGCCTCCGCGACCTCCGCCGGCCATTTCCTCCATTTCGACGACCTTGGTGCCCTCCGGCTGCTCGTGACGCTCGCCGAAGGCCCCGAACTCGCCCGCTACGTCGAAGACGAGATCGGCGCGCTCCTCGCCAACGACGCGCAAAGCACGAATCCCCTGCTGCCCACCCTGCGAGCTTTCCTGGACGCGGCGGGCAACAAAGCCCGCGCCGCGGAGATGCTTTTCGTCCAGCGCCGGACGTTGTATTACCGGCTGGATCGCATTTCTGCGCTGCTCGGGCTCGACCTGAGCAGCAGCGAATCACAGCAACGCCTTCAACTGGCGGTGCGCGGACACGACCTGCTCCGCCGCCCGGTCGCGCGCCGCCCCTGAACGGCTGATTCAGCGGCGGAATCGCCTCGCGACAGCCGATTTCGAACGCGGTGCGGGGATCACCGTCGAGATCCCGCGCGACATCTCCCTCGCATCGAACCAGGGCCGCGCCGCCCCTGCCCGAGCACGGCTGAGAGATCGCTCCCGCTGGTGGCTCGACCAACCGCGATCTTCATCGGGCTGACCTGCGGGAGGACAGCGCGAGGACGAGACGGGGACGGATCCCGGCAGCGTAGTGCTCGTCCGGTCGCCCGCTCCGGTGGCGACCGCTTCGAGGGGAGAAACCCACATGCCCACGATCCGCTCCGCAGTGGCTCTCGCGGCCGCCGTGGCCGGCGCCGCCGCAGGCACCGTCCTCGCCGCGGCCCCGGCCTCCGCGGCCACCGCGCCGTGCCCGGCCGGCTACTACTGCTTCTACCAGGACGCCAACTACAACCGCGGCACCACCGGCTGGCATCTCAACTACAACAGCACGCAGTCCGGGGACTTCAACAACCCGCCCGCGTCCAGCGGCAACAAGCGCAACCAGCTGTCGTCGATCATCAACAACGGCAACCGCACCATCTGCGTCTACAACGACGTCGTGCTCGCGCCCGACAAGCTGCTGATCAAGGTCCCGCCGTACGGGGACGTGCCGAACCTGGCCAACATCCCCGGCGCCAACGACAACGCCGACTACTGGAAGATCAACGCCTGCTGATCCGGAACGCGGGAGCCCTTGCCGAGCAGGGGCTCCCGCGTCTTTCCCCAGCGGCTCAGCCAGTCCGATCCGAGCCCTCTCCGCGAACGGCCTCCGCACCGGCCGGCACCGGCCATCGCTCTTCGAGCCGCCCCAGTTTCCACACTCCGATCGCGATCGCCCAGCCGAGGACGAACACTCCGACGATCCCGAATCCCATCCGGTTCACGTCGAGTCCGGCGATCCAGTCCCAGAGCCCGCCGGTCAGCCCGAGCTTTTCCGCCAGCACCGACAGCAGTTCGACGGTGCCGATGAGCAGCGCGACCGCGACGGACAGGCCGGTGAGCGTCAAGTTGTAGTAGACCTTGCGCAGCGGCTGCGACAGCGCCCAGCCGTAGGCGTAGTTCATGAACGAGCCGTCGATGGTGTCGAGCAGCGACATGCCCGCCGCGAAGAGCACCGGCAGGCACATCACGGCGTACCAAGGGAGTCCGGCGCCCACGCTCGTGCCCGCGAGCACCAGCAGGGCGATTTCGCTGACCGTGTCGAAGCCGAGCCCGAACAGGATACCGACCGGGTAGATCTGCCACGGCGCGGAGATCGCGCGCATCGTCCGGCGGAGGATCCGGGTGAGGAACCCGCGGTTCTCCAGGTGCGTGTCCAGTGCCGCCTCGTCGCAGTCGCCCCGGCGCATCCGGCGGAAGACGCGCACGATCCCGGCGAGCACGACCAGGTTGACGATGCCGAGCAGCCACAGGAACCCGCCGGACACGACCGTGCCGATCAGGCCGCCGAACGTGCGCAGCGGCGACCCGTCGTCGGTCAGTTCGATGCCCAGCGTCCGGATCCCGGACGCGAGCAGCAGCGTCAGCACGACCACCACGGTGGAATGCCCGAGCGAGAACCAGAATCCCACCGAGAGCGGGCGTTTGCCCTCGGCGATCAGCTTGCGCGTGGTGTTGTCGATCGCGGCGATGTGGTCGGCGTCGAAGGCGTGCCGCAGCCCGAGCAGGTAGGCGGTCAGCCCGGTTCCCGCGCCGAACACCCCCGCGCCGATCCGGTAGTGGCCCGGGACGACGAGCAGGAGCAGCACGCCCCAGCCCACGACGTGCAGCAGGGCGATGAACGCGGCCATCCCGCCGACGTGCGCCCGTTCCCGGCGCGACAGCCGGCGGCGCGCGGCGGGGCGGGTACTCGCGATCGACGTCATCGGGCATCACCTCGGGTTTCGGGCGCGGGCTGGTCCGCCGACCGACGATAGGCCGGCCCGGACCCGGTTCTCGCCGTGCGATCGGGCGCGCCGTACCTGTCCGGGCGGGCAGGTACCGCGGACTCGCTCGCGGTCCGCGACCGCGCACCTGGCCGATCGGGCAGGCGGACCCCGTCCGATCGTGCCGAGCGGGGTCTCCGGTCGGCCGGGATCGGCCCGCGCCGGGTTCCCGGACCGCGATGGCGCGCCTAGCTTTCCGGTTGTCCGTGCTCTTGCCAGAGCAGCCGCCCGCCGCACGCACGTCGCCCGGACGTGCCGAGAGGACCAGTGCGATCATGCAGGTCGATGAGCTGTTGAAACCGTTTCCCATCAAGGAGTTCCACCCGTTCCCGCGGGCGCTGCTCGGTCCCGGCTCGCACGAGCTGATCGGGCCGGAAGCCCTCAAGATGGGGTTCAAGAAGGTGCTCGTCATGACGTCCGGCCTGCGCGGGACGGACATCGTGCACAAGATCGTGGAGTCGATGAAGTACCACGGTCTCGAGGTCGTCGTGTACGACCAGGTGGAGTCGAATCCCAAGGACTACAACGTCATGGACGCCGTGACGCTGTACCAGGAGAACAAGTGCGATTCGTTCGTCTCGATCGGCGGCGGTTCCTCGCACGACGCCTGCAAGGGCGCGCGCATTTCGGTCGCGCACGACGGCCGCAACGTCAACGAGTTCGAGGGCTTCAACAAATCCGAGAACCCGAAGAACCCGCCGCACATCGCGGTTTCCACCACCGCGGGCACCGGTTCCGAGACGTCGTGGGCTTACGTCATCACCGACACCACGACCGATCCGGAGAACCCGCACAAGTACGTGGCGTTCGACGACGCGTCGGTGACGACGCTGGCGATCGACGACCCCGTTCTCTACTACGACTGCCCGATCGACTACACCGCACAGTGCGGTTTCGACGTGCTGGCGCACGCCTCCGAACCGTACGTGTCCCGGCTGAATTTCGAGCCGTCGCTGGGAAACGCGCTGCACGCGATCAAGCTGACCGGCCAGAATCTGCGGGCCGCGGTGTGGAACGGCCAGGACCTGGCCGGCCGCGAAGGCATGATGTACGCGCAGTACATCGCCGCGCAGGCGTTCAACTCCGGCGGACTCGGGATCATCCACTCGATCTCGCACGCGGTGAGCGCGTTCTACGACACCCATCACGGCCTGAACAACGCGATCGCGCTGCCGCGGGTCTGGGCGTTCAACATGCCGGCCGCGTACAAGCGGTTCGCTGACATCGCCGAGGCGCTCGGCGTCGACACCTACGGCAAAACCGACGTGCAGGCCGCCGACGCCGCGCTCGCCGCGGCCATCCGGTTGCTCCGCGACGTGGGCATCCCGGAGAAGTTCACCGACGTCACCGCGGACTCCTACTCGAAGAACCGGCTGGGCCAGGGCCCGACCAAGTACTACGAGCGGGCGAAGGTGATCAAGGGCGACGACGCCGACGTCGACCGCATCACCAACCACGTCCTCGGCGACGCGTGCACCCCGGGCAACGCCAAGGAGTGCACCTTCGACACGGTCCGCCCGGTCGTCGACCACTGCCTCAACGGCGATCTCGACGACCTGCTCGGCTGATCCCGCGCGGCGGGGCTCGCTCCGGCCCCGCCGCGCTTCTTCCCGACTTCGACGCACCGGAGGCGACGTGCCCACCGCAATCCCCGACCACGCCCGGTTCGGCTCGATCGAAGAGGTGGCCGACCGGTTCGCCGGCGCCGGCTACATCGCGGACCGCCGGCTGGCCGCCACCGTCTATCTGATGTCCGCATTGGACAAACCGGTGCTGCTGGAGGGCCCGGCCGGCGTCGGCAAGACCGAACTGGCCAAAACCCTCGCCGCGGTCACCGGCCGCAGGCTGCTGCGGCTGCAGTGCTACGAGGGCCAGGACGAGACGAAAGCCCTCTACGAATGGGACTACGGCAAGCAGCTGCTCTACATCCAGATGCTGCGCGAGAAAATCGGCGACGTGATCGCCGACGCGCCGGATCTGGCCAGCGCGGTCGCCCGGATCGACGCGCAGGACAGCGTGTTCTTCTCCGACCACTTCCTCGCGCCGCGACCGCTGCTGGACGCGGTGCGCGGCGAGGAACCGGCGGTGCTGCTGATCGACGAGGTTGACCGCGCGGACGAGGCGCTGGAGGCGGTGCTGTTGGAATGCCTCGCGGAGTACCAGGTTTCGGTACCGGAGGTCGGCACCTACGTCGCGAAGGTCCCGCCGCTGGTGGTGCTCACCTCCAACAACACGCGCGACCTTTCCGCCGCGCTGAAACGGCGTTGCCTCCACCTGTTCCTGGACTACCCGGACACTGAACGCGAACTGGAGATCCTGCGCTCCAAGAAAACCGGGCTGCCCGACGCGGCCGCGCGCACGCTCGTCGAGGTGGTGCGGAAGCTGCGCGGGCTCCGGCTGCGCAAGAGCCCGAGCATCTCCGAAACCATCGACTGGGCGCGCACGCTCGCCGTGCTCGGCGTCGAAGAGCTGTCGCCGGAAGTCCTGGCCGAGACGGCGAATGTGGTGCTGAAGTACGAACGCGACCTGGGGCGCGCGTTGCAGGTGCTGCCGGATCTGGTCGACCCGAACCGGGAGCTGCCCGCCGAACTGCCGCACAGCCACGGCCACGGTCACGGGCATGGCCACGGCCACGGCCACGACGGCCATTCGCACCACGAGGACGACGGAGGCCGGGCGGCGCGGCTGGCCAAGGACCAGCCGGGCCGCCACGACGAGAACTACTACGGTGCTCCGGGCTCCGGCCCGGCGCAGCGGTCGAGCGGCGGTCAGGGCGGACGGGCGTTCGAGGCGTTCACCCGACGGCGTCCGGTCTGAGGCGGCGGCCGTGGAGAGCAGCCTGCACCGGTTCGTGCGCCTGCTGCGCCTGTTCGGTTTGCGCATGTCGGTTTCCGAGGCGACCGACGCGATGCGCGCGGCGGCCCAGTCCGGGGTTCTCGCCGAGCGCGCCACCCTGCGCGAGGCGTTGCGGATGACGCTGGTCAAGGACCAGCGGGACGACGAACTGTTCGAGGAAGCGTTCGACGCCTACTTCTCGCTGCGGGAAATCGAGCGGCTGCGCGAAGAAACCGGGCACGGGCACGGCCACGACGACCTGTCCGACACCGGCGAACTCGAAACGTTCACCGTCTCGCCGGAGCCGTCCGAAACCCCCGAGCAGGGGCACAGCCACGGCAAGCCCGCCGACATCCGGGACTACTTCGACCAGCAGGACCTGGCCCAGCAGTACAACCTGCACCAGGAAGCGAACAAGATCGACCTGGCCGCGATGACCGATGAGATCGTGCTCTCGAAGGACAGCGCGTCCGGCGGCACGGCCGCGCCGAGCGTGCAGCTGGAAACCTCGTCGCTGCACAACGCCGGGGTGCCGGGCAAGCTCGCGCCCGCCACCGGGCGCCGGCTCGACGTCGAGCTGACCGTCGCCCAGGAGAACGCTCTGCTCGGCTGGCTGAACGATGCGGAGGAAGACCTCGCGCAGCTGCCGCCCGGGCTGGCCGGGGTGCTGGAAGACCTTCCGGAGCTGCTGCGGCGGCATCTGGAGAAGCTGGCCGAACTCGCCGAAACCGCGGTCGAGACACGGGTCGTCGAGGCGGCGCGGGCCGAGCGGGTCGACGAACGCGAGCGCGCGCAGCTGGAAGAATCGTTGCGGCGCTTGGCGCACACCCTGCGCGGCGCGCTGACCAGCCGCAAGCGCAACACGTTGCGCGGCCGGGTGCATCCGGCCCGCACGATGCGGCGGAACATGCGCTACGACGGCGTGCCGTTCCGTCCGGTGACAGTCACGCGGGCCGAGGACAAACCCCGGCTGCTCGTGCTCGCCGACGTTTCGCTGTCAGTGCGCGCCACCGCCCGGTTCACCCTGCACCTGGTGCACGGCCTGCAGTCGCTTTTCGGACAGGTGCGCACGTTCGCGTTCGTCGACGAACCGGCCGAGATCACCGAACTGTTCGCCGAACACCCGCTCGAACGCGCGCTGGGCCTGGTTTTCGACGGACTGCCCGCGGGCGGGCTGCTGGACGTCGACGCGAATTCCGACTACGGACGGGCGTTCGAGCAGCTGATCGAGGATCACAGCGCCGCGCTGAACCGGCGCACGACGCTGCTGGTGCTCGGGGACGGCCGCGGCAACGGCAACGATCCGAAGCTCGAAGTGTTCGAGGAAATCACCCGGCGCGTGCGGCAAACCCTGTGGCTGACCCCGGAACCGCGGTATTCGTGGCGGCTCGGCGGATGCGATCTGCCCGCGTACGCCGAGTTCTGCGACCACGTGCAGGTCGCCGCGGATCTGGCCGGACTCGACCGGGCGGCGTTCCGGCTGGCCGAGGACGTGCTGGGATGACGACGACCGCGCCGAGCACCGCCGGACGCTTCCTCGACCCGCTCGCCCCCGTCCTCGCCGGGGCGTATTTCGCGCGGCCGCTCGCCGTGATCCGGGAAACCGACGGGCAGGGCGGCCCCGCGCCGCTGGTCCGGACCGAGCACTTCAGCCTGCACAAGGACGGCCGACGCGTGGAACTGCGGCACCGGCTGCGCCCGGAGGACCTCGACAACGACCTGGCCGGGCTGCTGGCCGACGAGCTCTTCGCACCCGGCTGGCTGTCCGGGGCCGAGGTTTTCGAGCACGCCTTCACCGGCGTCGTCAAGTCCACTGTGGACGATCCGATGCGAGCGTGGCTGCGGTTCTACGACAACACCCTCCACCGGATCCGTGCGTGCCTGCGAGAGCCGCCGCGCCTGCCCGGCCGCTCGGTGATCGCCGGATTCGCGCCGGTGTATGAGCACGCGCTGCGCCTCACGCCGCCCGGACGCGTCCTGGACCTCGGCTCGTGCTTCGGTTTTTTCGCCCTGCTGCTCGCTGGACGCGGCCGCAACGAGGTGGTCGCCTCGGACGTGTCGGCCGGCGCCATGCAACTGCTCGAGGCCTATGCGGCACGCCGGGACCTCCCGGTGGAAACTCTCGTGTGCGACGCGGCCCGGCTGCCGTTGCCGGACGCGTCCGCGGACACCGTGACCTTGCTGCACCTGCTGGAGCACCTGGACCCGGACGTCGGCGAGGAAGTCGTGCGAGAGGCGACACGGCTGGCGCGCGGGCCGGTGGTGCTCGCCGTGCCGTTCGAGGACGAGCCCGCCGAGGAGTACGGGCACGTCCGCGTCTTCGACCTGCCCGCGCTGCGCCGGCTCGGGGTCCGCTCGGGCCGCCGGTTCAGCGTGCACGAGCACCACGGCGGCTGGCTCGTGCTGCATCCCCGCTGACTGCCGCGCAACGGTGCGCGGCGACCTAAGGAGGAAGTGATGACTGCAGCGGAAATCGACGTCCCCGTTTCCCACGCGGCCGCCGAACCGGACCCGGCTCCCTCGCCGCTCGGCGGCGATCCGGCCCTCATCGGCGTGCCGACCTTCCTCGTCGGCTCGATCGCGCTCGGGCTCACGCTGGTCGGCTTCGTCCCGGCCGCCGCGGTCGGCGCGCCGCTGGCGATCATCCTCGTCGCCACCGGGATCGGCCAGCTCGTGTCGGCGGTGTGGGCGGCGGCTCTCGGGCAGAACGCGGTCGCCGGCATCTTCGGCGTCTTCTCCGGCTTCTGGCTGAGCTACGCGGTGCTGGTGTTCGGCCTGCTGCACAGCTGGTTCGCGGTCCCGGCCGCGAACGTCACCGCGACGCAGGAGCTGTTCCTGATCTCGTGGCTCGTGACCATCGTGCTGCTCACCCTCGCCACGCTCCGGCTGCCGCTCGCGTTCACGCTGCTGTTCGTGCTCGTCGACGTGGCGCTCGCGCTGGTGCTGACGGCCACGGCCCAGGGCTCCGCCACGCTGCAGACTGCAGGCGGCATCGGCGTGTTCGCGTTCGTCGCGGTCGGCGTCTACCTGTTCTTCCACGTCGCCTCGCTGGCCACCGGCGGAAAGGGGCTGCCCCTGGGCCGTCCGGTGGTCGGCTGAACCCGGTCCGGCCGGTCCGTCGCGTGGTGTCGTCCGCGGCGGGCCGGCCGTCTCAGATCACGCCCGCTTTGCTGGCCTCGTAGACCGCTTCGGCCCGGCTGCTGGCGTCGAGCTTGCGCATGATGTTGCGGACGTGGAACTTCACCGTGGTCTCGGAGATGTACAGCTTGCCGCCGATGACGCGGTTGCTCAGGCCGTTCGCCAGCAGCCGCAGCACGTTCAGCTCCCGGTCGGTGAACGACGGCCGTTCGCGCGCCACCCGCATCGAACGCGCCATCGCCGCCGCGGACCGCGAGTCGAACGCGCTTTCGTTGCGCGCCACCGCGCGGATCGAACGCAGCAGCTCGGTGGTGTCCACGTCCTTGACCACGTAACCGCGCGCGCCGTGGTGGACCACGTCGACCACCAGCGCGTCGTCGAGGAAGGTCGTCAGCACGAGCACTCCCAGGTCCGGATAGCGCCGCGTGAGCCGGGCGCACAGGTCCAGCCCTTCGGTGTCCGCGCCGGTGGACAGCTTGAGGTCCAGCAGCACGATCGACGGCCGGGCGGACTCGATCACCGCCAGCGCCTCGTCCGCGGCCCCGGCCTCGCCGACGACCTGCAGGTCGGTTTCGCGCTCCAGCAGCGAGCGCAGGCCCTGCCGGACGATCGCGTGGTCGTCCACGAGCACGATCCGCACGGGCCCGGCGGCCTCCGCGGGCACAGTCTGCTCAGCCGTCATCGGGCGCCTCCCATTCCGCGGGCACCGGCAGCGGCACCCGGACCTGCAGGCGGATCCCGCCCATCCGGGAGCGGCGGATCGTCAGCTCCCCGCCCAGTTCCTCTGCTCTGGCCAGCATGTTCGCCAGGCCGCGGTGCCGCCCGGAAAGGTCCGCCGCCTTCGTCAGCCGCAGCGCCCGGCGGATCTGCGCGGGATCGCCGTCGCCGTCGTCGGACACGCTGAGCACCACGGCCGAGCCGTCCGGCCGGTACTGCAGGCGCACCAGCGCGCGCTCGGCCTTGCCGTGCGCGGCCGCGTTGAACAACGCCTCGCCGGCCATCCGCACGAGCGACTGTTCCGCCCGCGGCGGCAGCGCCACCGGACTGCCCGCGACCCGCACCTGGACCGACAATTCGGTCAGTCCATGCACAGTGGACAGACGTTCCAGCAGCACCGGCAACGGGCCGGGCGTTTCGCCGGAAGTGTGGTGCAGCGCGTAAATCGACGCGCGCAGCCGCTCGACCGCCTGCCTCGTCAGCTCCTTGGCGGGCGCGAGCTGCCCGGCGATCTCCGCGGCCCGGCCGCCCAGCGCGGCCAGTTCGGCCCGGCAGACCTCGATCGTCATGCCCGCGCCCAGCACGGACTGCGCCACGCTGTCGTGCAGTTCGCGGGCGATCCGGTGCCGTTCGTCGTCGAGCACCTGCCGCTGCATGACCTCGACCAGGCGTTCCTGCGTCTGGGCCAGCTCGGCGCTGCGCGCGGCGAGGTCGCGGGCCTGGCGTTCGGCGGCCTCGGACAGCCGTTCGGTACGGCCGCGCAGCTGGGCGGCGGCGTGGAACAGGAACGAGTTGTGCAGCGCGACCGCGGCCTGGTTGCCCAGCACGCGCAGGATGGCGACGTCGGTTGCGGCGATTTCCAGACCCGGCGCGGGCCGGGCCACGATCCCGCCGACCGGCTCGTCGTCCAGCGTCATCGTCGCGCGGACCAGGCCGTCCCGGTGCGGCCACCCGTCGAGCTCCCACGGCCGGGTCCGCAGCACGTCGAGATGTTCGAGGACCTCCTCGGGAACGTCTGCCCGGTCGTCGACGATCGTCCCGCCGACATTCAGCACGAACCTCGGCCGCGCCGCGCGCAACGCGCCGTCCGCGACCGCGAGCAGCAGCCAGTCCGCCTGCAGGTGCTCCGACGCCGCCCGCAGCACCGCTTCGACCAGCGCCCGCGGCCCCTCCGCGGTGCGCACGAGCGCGCGGGAGATGCCGTCGAGCGCTTCGACCGCCCGCGAAACCCGTTCGGTCGAGCGGATGTACTCCGGATAGAACGACCGCTTGCCGGACCGCACCCCGGTCAGGACGCCCAGGTCGGCCGTGGTTCGTTCGGGATCGTTCACAGCGCCGCCCGGAACAGCGCCTCGATGTCCTCCACCCGGGCCTGGCGCGGGTTGGTCGCCAGGCACGCGTCCTTCATCGTGGTGCGGGCCAGCGTCGGGATCTTGTCCTCGGTGACGCCCAGCCCGGCCAGTCCGCGCGGCACGCCGACCTCGTCGGCGAGCCGGCGGGCGCGGTCGGCGAGCAGGTGCGCGGCTTCGAGCCCGGGCAGGCCCGCGGTGTCGATGCCGGCGGCCGCGGCGAGCGGGACGAACCTCTCCGGCTCGCGCGCGGCGTTGAACCGGATCACGTGCGGCAGCAGCACTCCGTTGACCACGCCGTGCGGCGCGTCGAGCAGACCGCCCACCTGGTGGCTCATCGCGTGCGTGGCGCCGAGGATCGCGTTGGTGAAGGCCATCCCGGCCTCCAGCGCACCCTGCGCCATCGCCGTGCGCGCCTCGGCCTCGCGCGGTTTGAGCTGGGTGCGCAGCAGGTTGCGGGTGATCAGGCCGACGGCCTGCAGCGCGTGGTTGTCGGTGAGCGGGTTGTGCGCCTTGGAGACGAACGCCTCGATGCCGTGGGTCAGCGCGTCGAGGCCGGTGGCCGCGTTGAGCAGGTCCGGCATCGTGGTCAGCAGCCGCGGGTCGATCACCGAGATCTCCGGCACCAGAGTCCGGCTGATGATGGTGATCTTGACGTGCTGGCTGGTGTCGGTGACGACGGCGAACTGCGACACGTCCGCGCCGGTGCCGGAGGTGGAGGGCACCATGACGGTGGGCGGGATCGGGTGCACGACCTTGTCCACGCCCTCGTAGCCGAGGATGCGCCCGCCGTTGCCGGACAGGATCGCGACGCCCTTCGCCGCGTCGATGCACGACCCGCCGCCGAGGCCGACGATCACGTCGCTGCCGCTTTCGCAGTACTGCTCGAAGGCGCTCTGGATCTCGTGGTCCTTGGGGTTGGGCGTGACGCCGTGCCAGACGACCGGGGCCAGCCCGGCCAGCCGCAGGTGCCCGACGGCCTCGTCGACCCAGCCCGCCTCGATCAGCCCGGGGTCGGTGACCAGGAACGGGCGGCGCGCGCCGACCCGCAGCGTGCAGTGGCCCAGCTCGGCCAGGGAACCGGGTCCGAAGACGATCTCCGGGGCGTGGAACTTCGCCAGCCCCGCCGGTTCGCGCGCGGGGTGCGCGCCGACGGCCTGCGGGCCGGACAGCTCCCCCGGCCCGCCCTCGCCCGCCCCGTGGTCCATGGTGATCGCAGCGCCTTCCGCGAGTCGGAGCATCGGGACCTCCCGACCTGCTGAGGAGCGTGATGCCTGCACGAGGGTAACCCCTCCGCCGCCCGGCGGAGGGCTCTCCAGGGTAAGCCCCCGCCGGCGGCGGCACCCCCTCCTTCGCGGCCGTGCGCACCTGTCCGATCGGACAGGTGCGCGCGGCGGGGGCGCTTGCGAGGATCGATGGCCGGCACGCAAGACGACGACGTCGGGATGTCCATGCACGAACTCGATGCGCTTCGGCGGCGCAGGATCGATCTCGAACAGCGGTGGGCGGAGGTGGTGCCCCGGCTGCGGCAGGCGCCGCGTGCCGATTCCGGCGACCTGTCGCTCCGCCACGAGGTCACCGAATCGTGGATCAGGTCGCTGCCCACCGTCGACCCCGCGACCGGCAGCGCACCGGTCGCCGACGGCGGCGTGGTCCGGCCGCGCTGGGCCGGGTCTCCGCTGCGCGAGCCGGTGCGGCGCGTCGAGGACGAACTGCGGACCGTCGCCGACGACGCGGGCTTCATCGCCGCGGTCACCGACGAGACCGGCACGATCCTGTGGACCTGCGGCGGCCGGGTGATGCGCAGGCGGGCCGAGCAGGTCAACTTCGCTCCCGGCGGGCGGTGGGACGAAACGGCGATGGGCACCAACGCGCTGTCGCTCGCCCTGCGCACCGGACGGCCGAGCGCGGTGTTCTCGGCCGAGCATTTGGTAGCCGCGCTGCACGGCTGGGTCTGCTACTGCGCGCCCATCCGGGACGCGCGGGGCCAGGTGCTCGGCGTCCTCGACCTGTCGAGCACCTGGGACCGTTCGCATCCGCTAGCGATGTCGACGGTGCGGTCGCTGGTCTCGGCCATCGAGTCCGGGCTGCCCGCGGTGTCCCCCGCCGGGCTGCGGGTGTCAGCGCTGGGAGTAGCCGCCGCGGTCCGCGACGGGGTGCGGTTGAACCTGCGCCCGCGGCAACTGGAAATCCTGACGCTGCTGGCGCTGCAGCCGGAGGGGTACTCCCTCGACGCGCTGCGCGAAGCGCTGTACGGCGACCGGATGGTGAGCACGACAACGGTGCGCGCGGAGGCGTCACACCTGCGCAACGCACTCGGCGGCGTCCTCACCGCCCGCCGCTACGCCTCAACGGTGCCGATCGAATGCGACGCGGTGGACGTGCTGAAAGCGTTGGAGCGCCGGGATTTGGACACAGCCGTGCGGTTGTACCGCGGTCCGTTGCTGCCGCAGTCGGAAGCACCCGGCATCGTGCGCTGGCGAGACCACCTCGAAGTGACCATGCGCGAAGCGGTGCTCGCCAGCGAGGCACCGGAACCCGCACTGGCCTATGGCGAACGTGCCTGGTACGACGCGGAAATCCACGAACACGCCCTCGGCTCGCTCCCCCGCGACGACGCCCGCCGAGCCATCGCCGCCGGCCGGCTCGCCGTCGCCCGGCAGGAGTGACGCCGGACGCCAACCCCGTGCCAACCTTCCGCGCGCATCGTGAGCCCCGTCACGGCGACCGGCGAGGAAGGGGAAACGGTGGAAGGACAATCCGGGACGGCGAGCGGGCCTTTCGTCCGGGTGCGGATCACCCGCGCAGCCGAGGACCTGATCCTCCGCCTGCGCCTCCGGCACGGCCCGCTGATGGTCCAGCAGACCGGCGGCCGCGGCGACGGAAGCGAGCCGATGTGCCACCCGCACAGCGAATTCCGGCTGGGCCGCTCGGACGTCCTGATCGGCGAACTGGCCGGCGGCACGCCGTACTGGATGAGCGCCGACCAGTACGAACACTGGCGGCACAACGACCTGACTGTCGACGTCGTGCCCGGCCGGGGGAACGAGTTCTCCCTCGAAGCCCCGGAAGGAGTCCGGTTCCAGGTCCGGTCTAGGGTGCTGCCGGGTCATGGGTAGACGTCGTTGCCGTAGATGGACGTGTCCATGCGGCGGTCCCGCGGTTCGGGATCGTCCATCCTTGAATGCGCGCTGGTGCCTGCCAGAATCCCGTTCGCGCACGCGCTCACCGCCGTCGTGCTCGGCGACTACCAGAAATCTCGACCTCGGCTTCGTCGCCAGCCAGCCCGGTCTCTCGCTGCACTGCCACCAGCAGCTGCACAGGAACTACGGCTTCATGCCCCTGCTCAACCGCACCTGACCGCAGCGGCACCGGCCATCCCCGGGAGACGTCGCGGCCGACGAACCCCGCAGCGAACATCACGGGTCCCGGCGAGCGCGGCACGACGGCGAACGGGAACGTCGCGGCCCGGCGGCGAGGTCCACGCCCAGCCAGCGTGCCCTCGGCATCCCCGACTCGACGCAGAGACCGCACCGGCCTGGGCGCGCCGTAGGCGGTCGTCGACACCGGAGGTTCGGCACCCCGAGCACCGCTCGGCGGAGAGCCCTGCCCGCGGAACTGCCTCAGACCGCACGCGTTCGGGTGTCCATACGGGCAGCCAAGCTCGTCCAGCCGAGCGGACTGGGTGCGGGGTTCTGCCATGGAGAACCCCCGGAATCCGCCGGCGGACTAATGCCGGGAGCTCTCGCGTTCGCTGAAGAGATGCCCCATGCGTTGCTGTTTCGCTGCCAGGTAACGAAGATTCGCCGACGTGGCACCCACCGTCAACGGAAGCCTCCGCAGGACGGTGACCCCGCCCGCTTCCAAATCCCGGATCTTCCCGGGATTGTTGGTCAGGACCCGCGTCCGCGCGATCCCCAGATCTCGCAGGATGGCCGCGGCAGCCCCGTATTCCCGCGCGTCGGCCCGTTCGCCCAGACGGAGGTTGGCGTCCACTGTGTCCAGTCCGCGATCCTGAAGCTCATACGCCGCCAGCTTTTTCGCCAGTCCGATACCCCGCCCCTCGTGCCCGCGAAGATACACCAGCACCCCGCCGTCACGGCTGATCCGGGCGAGGGCGGCGTCCAATTGCGGGCCGCAGTCGCAGCGGGCGGAGGCCAGGGATTCGCCGGTCAGGCATTCGGAGTGCACGCGTACGGTCGCCTCGTCGCCCGGTTCGCCACAGATGAGCGCGACATGGTCGGCACCGGTGCGCAGGTCCAGATAGCCCACCGCGCGGAAGCGGCCGTACCGGGTCGGGAGCTCGGTTTCGGCGGTTCGCGCCACGCGCGGCTGTTCACCGGCCGGAAGCGGATTCCGCAGCCGATGGGAGATCAGGTCCTCGATGCTCAGCGCGGGCAGGCCGAACCGGCGCGCGAGGTCCGCGACTCCGGGGCCGCGGAGCATTGACCCGTCGTCGGCCGCCAGTTCCGCGATGGCCGCGACCGGTGGCACGCCCGCGAGCCGGCACAGATCGACCGCCGCTTCGGTGTGTCCCGGTCGCTCCAGGACGCCGCCGGGTCGCGCGCGCAGCGGGAGGACGTGCCCGGGGCGGGTGAAATCCGCGGCGGCGGCCGCCGGGTCGGCCAGCAGTCGCAGGGTGCGGGCGCGATCGGCGGCACTGATTCCGGTGGTCACGCCGGTCTTCGCGTCCACGGTCACGGTGTAGGCGGTGCCGCGCGCGTCCTCGTTGCGCTCCACCATCAGCGGCAGCCGGAGGTCTGCCGCGCGGTCCGGGGGCATCGGGGCGCACAGCAGTCCGGAGGTGTGCCGCACGGTCCACGCGACCCAGTGCGCCGACGCGGTGTGCGCGGCCAGCACCACGTCGCCCTCGTTCTCGCGGTCGGCGGCGTCGGTGACGAGCACCGGCCTGCCCTCGCGCAGCGCGTCCAGCGCCATGGTCATTCGGTCCATGGCCCAAGTATAAGCATGCTTACGTTAAAGGAGCATGCTTACTCTTCGCCGCGCTCCATCTCGCGCAGCTCGCCTTCGACGACGAGGGCGGCCTGACGCAGCTGACGGTCGGCGGCGACGATCTCGTCCCGGCCGAGAAGCGACCCCAGGGTGTCGCTGATCCGGAGCACCTCGGAGTCCATCTCCTCAAGCGCGGCAAGCCCGGCCTTGGTGACTTCGAGCGACAGGGCACGCTCGCTTTCCGGGTGCGCGCCGCGGGCGACGAATCCGCGCTTCTCCATCTGGGTCACGATCCGCGTCATCGTCTGCGGGCGGGCATAGCACCGCCGGGACAGCTGAGCCAGCGTCAGATGCGGCCGGTTGGCCAGGATCCGCAGCGCGGTGTAGCTCGACAGCGTCATGTTCCACGGCCGCAGCCGTGCGTTGCCGATCCGCGAGACCGCGCGCTCGAACCGGAACACGGCGTCGATCAAGGAGGACGCCTCGTCCATGCCGGTCTCCGCGCGCGCGGGCGAGCGGCCGTCGTCGAACGGATCTACGTAAGGCAAGGGATCGGTCACCCCCGCAGCGTAGAGCGCCGGGCGCGGATGCGCGTCAGCATGCTTGCATTCGTATCCGCACGCTTATATGGTCTAAGCATGCTTACATCATCCCGATTCCGCTCCGCCTTGGGGAATTTCCCCAGCGGCGTCGTGGCGATCACCGGGCGGGACGCGGACGGGCGGCCGGCGGGCCTGGCGGTTTCGTCGTTCACGTCGGTCTCGCTCGATCCGCCGCTGGTGGCGTTCCTGCCCGGCAAGACGTCCTCGACGTTCCCGGCGCTCGCCCGGCGCGGCACGTTCTGCGCCAACGTCCTCGCCGCCGGGCAGGAGGACGTCTGCCGTGCGCTCGCGGTCTCCGGCGGGGACAAGTTCGCCGGCGTCGACTGGCGTCCCGGGCCGCACGGCGATCCCGTGCTCGACGGGGCCGTCGCCTGGATCGCCTGCACGATCGAGGCCGTGCACGACGCCGGCGACCACCACCTCGTCCTCGGCCGCGTCGACGACCTGGCCGCCGACACCACGGCGGAGCCGCTGCTGTTCTTCCGCAGCCAGTACCACCACCTCGCGGCCTGAGCCGCGCCCCCGCGCCAGCCCCGACCTCAACGGAGAGGCACGTCATGACCACACCGGCAGAAGCAAGACGCACGACGCTCGCGGCCTCGATCGGCAACACCGTGGAGACCTACGACTACGCCGTCTACGGGTTCCTCTCCGCCGTGCTGGCGAAGGTGTTCTTCCCGGCCGCGAGCACCGGCGCGGGCCTGCTGTCGTCGTTCGCGGTGTTCGGCTCGGCATTCCTGGCGCGTCCCGCGGGGGCCTTGGTGTTCGGCCCGATCGCGGACCGGCACGGCCGCCGTCCCGCGCTCGTGGCATCGCTGCTGCTGATGGCCGGCGGCAGCACACTGATCGGCCTGCTGCCGGCGACCGGGACGATCGGCGTCGCCGCGCCGATCCTGCTGGTGCTGTTGCGATTCGCGCAAGGGCTGGCCGGCGGCGGCGAGTTCACCACCGCGATCATCTACGTCGCCGAGTTCGCCCCGCCGCACCGGCGCGGTGCGCTGTCGAGCCGCGTGCAGGTCGGCAGTCTGGCCGGGTTCCTGCTGGGCGCGGTCGTCGTGCTGTCGCTGAGCGCCGCGCTGACTCCGGCGCAAATGCTCGGGTGGGGCTGGCGGGTGCCGTTCCTGCTGGCATTTCCCATCGGCGGGATCGGCCTCTATCTGCGCAGCCGGTTCGGCGAGACGCCCGAGTTCCTCGACGCCCGCGCCCGGCCGTCCGCATCGGACCGATCGGCGGACCGGCAATGGTCCTCGGTGCTCCTGCTCGTCGGCGTGTCGGTGCTGCACATCGTCGGCATCTACATGGTCTACACCTACGTGCAGAGCTACCTCATCCAGCTGCGGCTGTCCCCCGTCACGGCCACCGCGGTGATCGCGCTCGCGCTGCTCGCCGGGATTTTCCTCGTGCTCGCGGGCGGCCGTGCCGCGGACCGGCGAGGCCGGCCGAAAGTGCTGCTGGCGTCCTCGCTCACGGTGCTCGTCGTGAGCTACCCGCTGTTCGCCGCGCTGGCCAGCGCCCCTCCCCTGTGGCTGATCGTCGTGTGCACGGTGGCGCTGTCGGCCGGTCCGGCGTTCTACTCTGGCGTCGCGCCGATCACCTACGTCCAGCTCGTTCCCGTGCGGCGGCGCGGCAGCCTCGTCGGCATCTCCTACAACGTGACTGTCGGCATCCTCGGCGGTTCGGCGGTGTTCATCTGCCAGGCGCTGGTCGAGCTGACCGGCGACCGCCGCTCCCCCGCGTACCTGCTGCTGGCCGCGGCCGCCGCCAGCGCGCTCGCCGCGTTCGCGCTCACCCGCCGCGCGGCCCGCACCCCCGCGGCTTCCCCGTCCGCCCTTCCCCTGACCGCGGAGTCCGGCTCATGACCACCTTGCCCCTGCCCGACGCCCACCACCTCGTCCTGGCCGCCATGACCCAGGCCGGGCACACCCCGGACGAGGCCGCCGTCATCGCCGAACACCTGCTCGACTGCGAACTGCGCGGGCTGACGTTCGGCGGCCTCGCCCGCGCACTGTCCATTGTGGAGCGCATCCGTGCCGTAGCCGAGGCTCCGCGGCCGATCCGGGTCCTCGCGGAGACCCCGGTGTCGGCCACCCTCGACGGCGGCGACCAGGTGGGCTACCTCGTCGGCATGCGGGCGCTGGACCTGGCGGCGGAAAAGGCCCGCGCGCACGGAATGGCCGTCGTCGGCGCCCGCAACACCTGGTACACCGGCATGTTTTCCTATTACCTGGAGAAGGCCGCCGCGGCCGGGCTCGCCGGGATGATCGCCGGCAGCGGGCCCGCCGTCGTCGCCCCGCAGGGCGGCACCGAGGGCAGGTTCGGCACCAACCCGATCGCCTTCGGATTCCCCGCTTCGCCGACGCCGGTCATCTGGGACATCGGCACCTCGGCAGTGATGTACGGCGACGTAGTACTGAAAGGGCGGCTCGGCGAGCAGCTCGAAGAGGGCCAGGCGTTCGACGCTGCCGGGGCGCCCACCCTCGACCCGGCAGCGGCGCTGCGCGGCGCGTTCGGCGTATGGGGCGGGCACAAGGGTTCCGGGCTGGCCATGGTGGTGCAACTGCTCGGCATGATGAGCGGCGCGGCCGCGGCCCCGCCGGGCATCTCCGACTGCGGGTTCTTCGTGCTGCTGGTCGATCCGGCCACGCTCACCGACGCGGACGACTACCGCCGCCGCGTCAGCGAGTACGCCGCGTCGATCCGGGCGACCCGGCCCGTGGAAGGCGGCCCCGCCGTCCGCGTGCCGTTCGACCGGTCCGCCGCCTGTCGCGAAGAAGCGTTGCGGCGCGGCACGATCGACGTTCCGGACGCGGTGGTCGCGGCCCTGCGGAAGGCTGCGAATGAGTGACCGCGCGGACGACTTCCGGATCGGCCCGTCGCCGTCGGGACGGCTGCTGTGCGGCGGCTGCGCCCCCGACGACCGGTGCCGCCTCGGCATCGAGGTCGCGCACGCCGGGGAAGCCGCGACGACGTTCGACGTCGTCTGCCCTCGGCACTGGTGCGGCGGTCCCGAGGTCGCCCACGGCGGCTGGACCGCGGCGGTGTTCGACGACGTGCTGAACACAGTCGCCCTGCGCCGCGAAGCCCGGCTGGTCACGAAATCGCTCCATATCTCCTACCACCGCCCGGTTCCGGTCGAACGGCCGCTGACGGTGACGGCGCGGATCGACAGTCACGCGGGCCGTCGCTGGGACGTCTCCGCGCAGATGACCCTCGCCGGCGGAACCGTCGCATTGGCTGCCGCCAGCGCGGAACTCCGCACCCGGCGGCCTGATCACTTCGCCAGGCATCAGGCCTGGCTGGCACACGATTAAGGAGGACCTGATGGTCGAATTCTTCACCGGGCTGCAGCCCCTCGAAGCGGGCGAAACCAGCCCGGACGCCCTGCTCGCGCGAGTCCGGGAGCTGGACCGTTCAGAGGTGATCGACCGCGTTCTGGTCGGGTATTCCTCGACCTGGCCGCACAACCACGCGACCGCGCCGTTCGCCCTCGCGCTCACCGAGAAGTTCTCGCCGATCGTCGCGCACCGCCCGGGCGTCATGCCGCCGGCGGCCGCCGCGCGCTACTTCGCCACGCTCGACGTGCTCGCCCGCGGGAGGCTCGCGATCAACGTGGTCGTCGGCGGGTCCGACAAGGACCTGCGCCGCGAATCCGACGACCTGCCCAAGGCCGAGCGCTACCGGCGCGCGGTCGAATACCTCGACGTCGTCCGGCGCACCTGGACCTCGCCCGAACAGTTCGATCACCACGGCGAGTACTACACGGCCGAGGCGGTGAAGATCCTGACCAAGCCGGTGCAGGGACAGGTGCCGATCTTCATGGGCGGCGAAAGCGACGACGCGGTCGACTTCGGCGCCCGCCACGCCGACCTGTACATGCTGTGGGGCGAGCCGTTCGCGGGCACGAAGGAACGCATCGACCGCGTCCGCGAGGCCGCCGAACGGTACGGCCGGAAGATGCGGTTCTCCTTGAGCCTGCGCCTGTTCGTCGGCGACACCGACGACGACGCGTGGGCCCAAGCTCGCGCGGCGGAACGGCAGATCGCCGAAGCCTCCGGGAAGTTCCTGCGCTCGTCGTCCACTGACACCTCGGTCGGCAGGCAGCGGGCGCTCGCGCTGACCGACGAGGAACTGCACGACGACTGCTTCTGGACCGGGCTGACCAAGCTGCTGGGCGGTTTCGCCAACTCGCAGGCGCTGGTCGGCACCGAGGAGCGGGTCCTGAACACGTTGGGCGCCTATCGTGATCTCGGGGTCGACGCGTTCCTCGTGACCACCGGCGCCGAAGCGGCCTGGGACCCGGCCCTGGAGGGATTCCTCGCCCGGGCGAAGAAGGAGCTGGCATGACGCGTTCGGTCCCCCGATCCGAAGACCTCGCGGCGGAGACCGTCAGCGGGCTGATCGCCGCGCGGGCACGGCAGCACCCGGGCAAACCCGCGCTCGTGGTCGACGGAGCCGAGCTGACCTACGGCGAGCTGGACCTGGCGGTGTCCGAGGTCGCGCGCGGTCTGCTCGCCACCGGCGCCGCGCCGGGCGACTCGGTCGGCATTCTCCTGCCCAACCGTGCCGAATACCTGCTCGCCTGGTTCGGAGCCGCCCGCGCCGGGCTCGTCGAGGTCCCGGTCAACACCGCCTACAAAGGACAGTTCCTCGACCACGCGCTGCGCAGCACCGGCGTCCGGATCCTGGTCACCGAGCCCGCGCTGCTCGGCCTCGTCGCCGACCTCCCGGAACTGCCGGATGCCCTGACCACCGTCGTCGTGCTCGACGACGCCGCGCCCGGCCGCACGCCGCCGGGAGTGCGGGTGCTGGGCTGGCCTGAATTGCTCGCCTCCGGCGACCCCGCCCGCGAGCTTCCCGAGGTCGGCCCGGCCGACCCGGTCGCGGTCATGCTCACCTCCGGCACCACCGGGCGCAGCAAGGGTGTCGTGTACCCGAACCGCATGCAGGTTGTCGCTGCCAAGGAATGCGCGCAGCAGATGGGCACGACCGCCGACGAGCGGCTGTACACCTGCCTGCCGCTGTTCCACGGCGCGGCCCAGGTCAACATCACCCTGCACGGGCTGTTCGCCGGCGCCACCGTGGTGCTCGGCCGGCGGTTCTCCGCGAGCCGGTTCTGGGACGAGATCCGGGCCGGCGGAGCAACCCAGTTCAACGCGCTGGGCTCGATCCTGCCGGTGCTGCTGGCCCAGCCCCCGTCCGAACTCGACCGCGACCACCGGGTCGGGCGAGTGTTCGCCGCGCCCGCTCCGCGCCAGGTGCTGGAGCCGTTCGAAGAACGGTTCGGAATCCACGTCGTGGAAGGCTACGGGCTCACCGAAATCAAGAATGTCCTCTACAACCCGTTGGCCGCGCGCAAGATCGGCTCGATCGGCGTGCCCACGGAGTCGTCGATCCTCGAAGTCCACGACGAGTCCGGGAACCGCGCGGCGCCCGGGCAGGCCGGGGAGATCGTGTACCGGCCGCGCGAGGCGAACATCATGTTCTCCGGCTACCGCGGCGAACCCGAGGCCACCCTCGCGACGATGAAAGACCTCTGGTGGCACACCGGCGACCTCGGCTACACCGACGAGGACGGGTACTTCTACTTCATCGACCGCAAGAAGGACGCCCTGCGCCGGCGCGGCGAGAACATCTCCTCGCACGAGGTCGAATCGGTCCTGCTCGCCTACCCCGGCGTCGTCGCGGCGGCGGCAGTCGCCACGCCGTCGGAGCTGGGCGAGGACGAGGTCCTCGCCGTGCTGCAGCTGGAATCCGGGCGGAAGCCGGACTTCGCGGAGCTGTTCGCGCACTGCGACCGGGCCCTGCCGCACTTCATGGTCCCCCGCTACTACCGCGTGCTCGACCAGCTGCCCGTCACCCCGACCGGCAAGGTCCGCAAGACCGACCTGCGCGGCCAAGGCCGGGGCGAAGCGTGGGACGCGCAGGCCGCCGGACTCGCCCCGACCCGCCATGTCTGAGCGGAAGGCGGTGCGCATCCGCGAAATCGCGCCACGCCTGACGTTCCAGGACCACATCGCGCCGACCGAGGTCAAGGTCGAGCTTGTGCGACGGCTCGTCGACGCCGGGGTCCGCGCGTTCGAGCTGTCCTCGTTCGTGCGGCCCGACCTGATCAAGGGACTCGCCGACGCCGAGGAAGTTTTCGCGGCCGTGCGCCGCACCCCAGGTCTGCACCTCGGCTGTTGCGTCGGCAACGTCCGAGGCCTGGCCCGCGCGATCGACGCGGGCGCGGACAGCGCGTCGTTCCTTCTCTCGGCAGACGAAGACTTCGCCCGCGCCAACATCGGACGCTCCACAAAGGACTCTCTGGCCGAACTCGAACGCATGGCCGCCTACGCCGCCGATCACCGCGTCCAGCTCGGCACCTACGTGATCTTCGCCTGGGGCGGCCCGACCGGGCCCGCCCGCGGCGCCGGCGAACTGGAACCGCTGGCCCGTCGGCTCCTCGACCTCGGCGTGGACCGGTGGATCCTCGCCGACTCGTCCGGTTACGCGGCCCCGCCGCAGATCCGCGGCCTCGTCACCGCCGCGCTCGCGCACATCCCGGCGGACAACCTCACCGTGCAGATCCACGACGCCCGCGGCATGGGCCTGGCCGCCCTGCTGCCCCTGCTCGACCTCGGCGTCCGGAACCTCGACACCGCGCTCGCCGGCAGCGGCGGGCACCCGGCCATGCCTGGTGCCCAGGGCGGCGGGATCTGCACCGAAGACGCCGTCCAGCTGCTCGAATTGTCCGATGTGGACACCGGAATCGACCTGCCGCGCCTGATCGCCGCCGCGAACTGGCTCGCCGACGAACTCGGCGTGCCCGGCAAGGGTTTCGTCCGGCGCACCGGACCGGTGCCGGACTCCCCCGGGCAGCCGCTCGCCTTCCGCTGGTGAACCGGGATCTTCTCCCGGCACCGATCATCGCAACCGGTCAAGGAGGACCAGTGCCGAACATTGTCGTCGCCGGAGCGGGCCTGACGGGGCTCGCCGCCGCGATCTCCGCCCGCGAAACCGGAGCGGACGTCGTCTTGCTGGAAAAGGGCAGCCGTGCCGACGTCGGCGGGAACGCCGCGTTTTCCGGCGGGCTGTTCCTCTTCTGCTACGACGGCCCGGACGACCTCACCTCGATCACCCGGGACTTCGAACCCGGCATGCACGCCGAGGAAATCGTCGCGCCGCCCTACACTCGCGAGGCCTACGCAGCCGAGCTGACGGCGATGAGCGACGGCCAGGCCGACCCGAAACTGGTGACAGCGCTCGCGGAACGCTCGCTGGACACCGTGCGGTGGCTGTCCGCGAAAGGAGTGCGCTTCACCTTCAACCGGACAGTCGGCGCGCGCGTGCGGGACGGCGCGCTGCACATCCCGCCCGGGCAGATCCTGACCAGCACCGGCGAGGGGATGTCGCGCGGGTTCGAGGTGATCAAGCCGCTGCTGCGGTACGCCGAGCAGATCGGCGTCGAACTGCGCTGGTCCACCCCGCTCGTCGAGGTCGTCCGCGAAGGCGAGCGGGTCACCGGCGCGCGGACCGCCGACGGCGTGCTTCCGGCGGACGCGGTGGTGATCGCCAGCGGCGGATTCCAGGCCAGTCGCGAGTTGCGGCTCCGGCATCTGGGCCCGCGCTGGGAGAACGTGAAACTGCGCGGCACCCGCCAGGCGACCGGCGAGGGGATCGCGGCGGCGTTGCGGGCCGGGGCCGGTCCGGCCGGGACGTGGTCGAGCTGCCACTCCGCCGCCGTGGACCCGACCATGCCCGCGCCGGAGCGCAGCGAGGCGTCGCCGCCGTTCCCGCTGCACGGGTTCTGGCTCGGGGTGCTCGTCAACCGGGACGGCGAGCGGTTCGCCGACGAGGGACCCGGCCCGTGGGTGAAGAACTATTCGAAGATGGGCAAGGCGATCATGGGCCAGCCCGGCCGCGAAGCGTACGAGATCTTCGACCAGCACACCGCGGCGCGCGTAGCGGACGAGTTCGCCGGGGCCGCGGTCCCGGTGACCGCGCCGACTCTGCCCGCGCTCGCCGAGCGCATCGGCGTGCCGGCAGGGGCGCTGGTCCGGACGGTAGCGGAATTCAACCGCGCCTGCCGGGAAGACGGGAGCACGGACGGCATCGCGCCGGCCAAATCGCACTGGGCCGTTCCGCTGGACCGGCCGCCGTTCGTCGCCTACCACGCGGTGGCCGGGCTGACGTTCACGTTCGGCGGCGTGCGAATCGACCCCGACGGACGCGCTTTGGCTTCCGACGGCGCGCCCGTGCCCGGGCTGTACGCGGCGGGCGAGGCCACCGGCGGCCTGTTCTACGGCGACTACCCCGGCGGCGCCGCACTGATGCGGGCGGCGGTGTTCGGCCGTTCGGCAGGCCGCACCGCCGTGACCGAGGCTCTTCAGCGCGGCTGAAGAGCCCGCAGCAGGCCGGACGCGGACGGCGTCCGGTCGAGCCGATCGACGCACGCGAGGATCGCCTCGCTGCCAGCCCGGCCGTAAACCCGGTCCGCGGCCGCATGAAACCGCCGGACGATCTCGGCGGCGGTCATCGAAGGGAAGGTGTCCTGCTCGGCGACGAGCACCCGTCCGTCGTCGAGCAGGACACGCACCCAGGACCCGTTGCGGGCCGGAAATCGCGCCGTCAGCCCGGGGTCCGCGACCAGCCGGGAGCGGGCAGCGAGCCGGTTCGCCTGGGGATCGGCCGGGTTTCGCCAGTTCCGGTCGAGAATTCCGCCGGACGCCAGCACCGACGCCACGCTGAACTGCACGCTCAGCTGCGCGGCCACGACATCGGAGATCGGCCCGCTGTTGTCGCAGCCGGGATACCGGACCGCCTGCTCGGCGAGCCCGATGCGGACGGATTCGACGCGGGCCGGATCGGGACGGTGCCGCCGCCCGATCTCCTCGGCGAGCTGGCAGGGCCCCTGCACGTAGATGCAGGCCGGCGCGGGCTTGTGCACGATGTCGCGGATCGCGAAGCCAGGTCCCCCGGCGAGCCGGTGCGCCCGGTCCCGGGCGCCGAAAGCGGCGAGCAGTCCCGCCTCGCCGTCTACCGCCCCGCCGGACGCGGTCAACCCGGCGGCCGCCAGCAAAGCCGACTCGACGCCGGTCCGCGCGGCCGTCGCCGAATGCAGCACATGCTCCTGCGTGGCGGCCCGCGCCCAGTGGTTGAGGCCGCACGCCGCGTTGGCCGCCATGCCGAGCGCCGCCCGCGTCGCGGCCTCGTCGAGCGCGAGCAGGTGGGCGCACGCGGCGGCAGCCGCGACGGGGCCGAGCACACCGGTGGGCCGGAACGTCGCGGCCACTTCGGACGTGATCATCGCCGAGCCGAGGCGGCACATCACCTCGTAACCGACCACCGCAGCGGACAGCACACGCCCGCCGGACACCTCGTGCTGCCCGGCCAAGGCCAGCAGCGCGGGGAACACCACCATGCCGGGATGCGACGAACTCTCGACGTGCGTGTCCGTCCGGCCGGTCGCCGCCGCGGGCACGCTGGTGAGGTACGCCGCCGTCGGGGCGGGCGCGCCGGCCGCGGCACGGAGGACGAGCGCGGCGCCAGCTCGCGGATTTCCCAGTGCGCGCAAGGCAATGCGGCTCTCGTCCGAAGGCACCAGAGCCGCGGACAGGAAGTCCGTCAGACACAGCTTGGCTTTGTCGAGGACGTCCGCCGGCACCAGTGCTGTGGTGGTTCCCACGCAGAAATCCGCCAGTTCTCCCGCAAGGTCGTCGCCCATGGTTGGTAGTATAAGCATGCTTACGCTTGATACGCATGCTTATGGAGGTTCCGCGATGTTCTACGAACTGACCCATCTCGCGCTGAAGCTCTACACGGTGCCCCGAGCACTGCCCGCCCTCGAGGATTACGCCACGAACGCGGCGGCGCGCGGCAAGCTGCTCGGCTGCTGGGAGACCGAACACGGAGAGATCGTCGGCCGCGTGCTGCTGCTCCGGGAATTCGAGGACGCGGGCGCACTCGCCGAGGAACGCCGACGAATCCTCGCCAGCGCCAATCCGTTCGGGGTCGGCGAGCACCTGGATTCGTTCACCGTCAGCAGCTACGCGCCGTTCCCGTTCCTCCCGCCCGTGCAGACCGGGCGCTTCGGCGATGTCTACGAATTCCGCACCTACGAACTCAAAGTCGGCGGCCTGCCGCCGACCATGGCCGGCTGGGAGGCCGCGCTCCCCGAACGCACCAAGCTTTTTCCGCTCACCACAGCGATGTACGGACTGGACGGAACCCCGCGCATCACGCACATCTGGCCCTTCCCCAGCCTCGACGGACGCCTCGCCATCCGCCGCGAGTCCTACGAGCGGGAAATCTGGCCGCCGAAGAACGGTCCGGAGAACATCGCCCGGGCGACTTCGAGCATCGCCATCCCGACAGCTTTCTCACCGCTGCACTGAACGGTCGGCGCGCCGTTCGTCTTCTCGAGTGCTTCGGGGCGGCCCGCTGAGCCTCGACGTCCATCAGCACCAGGAACACGCCGTCTGCCTGATCGAACGGAATTGCTCGTCGCCGGTGCACTTCTCGTGGTCGCCTATCTCTCGGAAGGGCCGCGAGTTCCCGAGAAAGAAGGAGAAGGCATTGCTGGGCATGACCCGGGAAGAGTCGCTGAGCGCACGCGGCCCCAGCTCGACGTGCGACGTGGAGACCAGCGTCGGCGACGACGTGGCGACTGTCCGCTGGAACGCTGAATGGAGCCCCCCGGATGCGTTCGAACCGGCAGTGCGGCGTGGTGCGGTGCAAGTCGCCGCGCCCGCGGATCAGCACTGCCGCGCGAGCCTCTTCAGCCCGAACTCCGCAGAGAGCGGGACGCCTCCCGCGGCAGTCCGGGAGGACACGTTCTGGGCGAGAACGCGACCGATGACCTTCAGGTCCGCAGGGCGATGGAGAATCGCCTGAACCCGAGCCGGATTCCTGGACGAGCCAGGCCTCTCGCCGCACGGCCGTATCGAAGAGGACCTGCTCGGCCCGCCGACAAGCGTTTGGCGCCAAGGACCAGGTCATCCACACCACGCGTTCGGCGTTCCTCGCCGAGGTGCTGACGGCGGTCAAGGACACGGCATTCCCGTTGCTCGCCGCCGGCATCGAGGCTGCTGGGCGATTGCCAACGACTCGGTGGCCGCTGCGGGAATGTGCAGCCGGTTCTGCACCTCCGCCCGGCGGCCCACGCCGGTGGCACCGGCTCTCGCGCGGGCACTGCCCGGCTTGATCGTGCACTAGGTGCGATCGAGGTCGCGGGGGCGCAAGGCGACCGCGCCGGGACGCAGTTTCTTCGTGGAGCCCGCGGATCAGAGGGCGTCCAACTCGGAGTCGTCGCCGGTGCTGGCGACGACGTCGTTGAGCTAGCTGATCCGGTCGCCGGGAAGCGCCCGCCAGGTGCTGGCATTGCGGCGCGGTTTGGTGACGCGGGCTGCCGGGTTGTCGCGCTCGTCGACATGACTGTCGTTGACGAGGTGTTTGTAGAGACAACGCATAGCGGCAACGAAGTTCTCGGCAGCGTTGCGGCCGCCGCGGGAGTTGCGACGCACGACCGCGGCAGCTCGGGCTTGTTCGGCTTCTGCTTTGAGTTCGGTGGCGGCGATGGTATCCATCCGCCGGTCGCCCCGGCTTTGTTCCAGTAGGACCCGTAAGAGCGGGCAGTGCTGGGCGAGACGAGCTTGGTCACGACCGGGATCCATTGGCCGATCGTGGGCATCGGCCGCAGGTCCGGGACACGAGTGTCGGCAGGCTCCTGACCGAGTAATCCGGCGGGGTCGACGCCGAGACAGTTGAGCAGCAGGCGTGCGGTGGCGAGGTCGTCGTTGGTCGCGGTCACGAGGCAGCCTCCTCAGCGTCGGCGAGGGAGGCATGGAAAGCACACAGCTGGATTGCACGGCGGCTTCGGGATGGACGACCAGCACGTCCTGAGACGGGTCGGCGACCAACAGCAGCAGACTGCCGACGACGGTTCGGCAAGCGCGCCGCACCGCGGTAGGGAGGCCCACATAAGGCTTGCGAGGCATCACAAGGCTCCGTCAGAACGTCGGCGGATCACCGCTGAGGTCTTGACCAGCGTGATCAGCAGCCGGTCGCCCGGCCTCCACCCCAGTGTCGCGACTGCCCCGAGGTCTTGCAGCCGGCCGCCCGCGTCGATGACCGCGATGGACAACCGCGGCCCGCCAGGGGCGGCGAGGTCACGCAGAACTGTGAGGCTCATCGGAGGCACGGGCAAGGGACGCTCGACACTCACCTGGCCGACGATCCGACCCGGAGCGGCCAGTGAGGGGATGCGGCTCATGCCCCACCTCCCCAGCTCGCACTGCCAGGGGAGGGCGCGTCCGTGACCAGCATATCCACAGCGAGCTGGAGCCGAACGCGAGAAAGACCCGCCGTAGCGGGCCTGTTACTCTGGGGTTTGGGAAATCTCCCATGTATCTGTGTCCGAGGGGGGAATCGAACACATTTTCGCGGCATCCATGCGCAGGATGCGTATTCATGCGAAGGACCATAGCTGGGCCTGACAATGAAGCGCCAGCGCGCACGGCAGTTGTTCGCCTCTCAGGGCAGTTCGTGAACAGCATCCGCACGAGCACACGCCGTCGCGAGCGGCCCGCGTTCAGCCGGACGAGCACCACCAACACGCCAGCATAGTGTCGATTCGCGGGACCGACACGCGGATGGCCACGTCCCTCCTCAGTAGTTCTCCCTGACGTACTCGTAGGTCTTGTTGAACAGATCGCCCGTTACAGGGAGTCCGAAATCCTTCAATGCTGCGCGAAGTTCCTTGCGAACCTTCTTATCCCCGGCATCGCTCTCGGTCCATCCGGTGTAGGCGACCTCCAGGACAATTGAGTCGATTCTGAAGACAATGTCCGGCACGATCTTGTGGAGGCCCGGCGGCGTGTTCTCCTCTACGATCTGCGTGAGCGCACCGCGCTTCGGGTCGACGAGTGGCTCCAACTCATCAAGACGACCTTCCTCGGCTGCCCGGTCAGCCGCGACGACGTCCTGAGCGATCTGCAGCGCCTGCTCCAGGAATGCGAGCGACTCCTCGACGCTGGTGATGGCTTTCTGACGCAACTTCTCGATGCGTGCAGCGAGGCTCTGGTAGACCGGACTGTCCGACTCGTCGAGTCGGCGCTTCAGTCGACTCTCGATGCTGTCCAGGACTTCCTGGTAGACGTCGCCCGGTTTCGTGTTCGGCGACTCGGTCTCCGGGATCTTCAACTGCTCGGCGATTCTTTTGATCAGCTCGAGGCCTGCCGCGTCGAGCATGACGTTCTTCGTCCGGTTCACTCGTACGGTCACGTTGCTCATGTGACCGTGGACGAGATCCTGCGTCTTGGCGCCGAGCCGCTCCCACAGGAAGGCCTTGGACACGTCCTTGGGCCGGATCGACTCGTACACCTTCGCCAGCCAGTAGTAGGTGCCTTTGAACGGGGCGAGCATCGCGTTCGGATCGAGGAACTCCCACACCGTCTGGATCGAAACGAACCCCTCGACGAACGCGTCACGCTGCGGGGTGCCGTCCTTTATCCGTTCATGCGCCTCCGCCAGAGAGGCGAAGCCCGAGTCCGTCCTGTCGATGCCCGCGAACATCGCGTCGAGTTTGGTCAGATCACCCATGAACTTGGCGACCAACTGCGAGACATCGACGATGTGGAGCTCGTCCGCTTCCCCGGTCTTGGGCTGTGGGCCGACCAGCGATTCACCGATCGCCTTGGCCAGGCCGATGTAGTCGACGACGCGGCCGTAGTCCTTCCGCTGCCCGGTGACAGGGTTCTTCCACGGACGGTTGGGCCGCGTGATCGTCTGGAACAGGTTTGCGGCCTTCAGCGGCTTGTCGAGGTACAGCACTCCCTCGATGGGCGCGTTGAAACCGGTCATCCACTTCGCGGTCACGACGACGAAGCACAGCGGGTCCTCGACCCTTTTAAAGCGCCGCTTCAGTGCCTCCTCCTGCTCGTCGGTGAGCAGATGCTGCTTCAACTCGGCGGGAGTGTTCTTGGAGTCGACGACGTGCATCACGACGCCGACCTCGCGTTGCCGTTTGTCGGGCATCAGGGCGGCCGCGCCGCGACCCTTCAACTCCGCCTCAATGGCCTTTGCGTAGGCTACGACGAGCCGCTGGTTGTAGGCGACGATCTGTGCCTTCTGGCCGAGTGGCGCAACGTACTTCAGATAGTGCTCGACGATGTCGGTACAGACGGCCGCGATCCGCTCCGGGTTGGAGAGGACGGTCTCGGCGTGGGAAGCCTTACCGGACAGGTAGACCTTCTCGTCCTCGGCCAAGTCCTCCTGCTCGGCTAGCTCCTCGAATGCCTCGTCCAGGTCCTCTTTGTTCAGCTCGAAACCCACGGAGCGTCCCTCGACGATCACCGGCTTGGTGAATCCATCGATGATGGAGTGCTCCATCGTGTAACGGCTCATGACGAGGTCGGGGTCGTCCGGGTCTCCAAACAACTTGAAGGTAGAGCGGTCTTTGTCCTTGATCGCTGTACCGGTCGCGCCGAAGAACTTCGCGTTCGGCACCGCCGCCCGCCAGGCCCTGCCGAACTTGCCTTCCTGAGTGCGGTGGGCCTCGTCTACCAGCACGATGATGTTCGAGCGGTCGTTGAGGTGACCGGCCTCCGCGAACTTATGGACGGTCGTGATGACGACACCGGGCTCGTCGCGCTTCAGAATCTTCCAGAGTTCCCGCTTGTTCGCCGGCACAGACATACGCGGCATCCCCGCTGTCTCGAACATCTCGGCCGTCTGCCGAACGAGATCCTTGCGGTCGGCGATCACAATGACGGTCGGCGAGCCGACCTCCGGATCACGCAGGAGACGCGAGGCGGCAAAAGCCATCAGCTCAGTCTTCCCCGAACCCTGATGATGCCAAATCAGCCCTCCTGGGCGGCCATCGAGCACCTTCGCATGGATCGCGAGGGCGGCCTCGAACTGCGGGTACCGCGGCAGGAGCTTCACGTCTTGCTCGGAGGCGTCCCGCGCATGCCGGTACATCGCGAAGTCCTTCAGAATCGGAAATATCACCTGTGGTGTGAGCAGCAATCGAGCGGCGCGTTCGACGCGGGCGGGTCCGGTGAACTTCGGGTCGTCCGCCGTCGAGCCCCACCTCGCCCAGACCTCCGAGTCTGGGTCTGGGTAGCACCGGATGGGAGCCACGCGGAAGTCAATGCCTTCGGTGGCGACATTGAAGACGTTGGTGGCGAAGAACTGCGGGTACTCAGTCTCGTAGGTGCTGTAGATGTCCTTCGCCGCGTTCACCCACGACACCTGCTTCTTCACCGGGGTCTTCGTCTCAGCGACGACCAGAGGGAAGCCGTTGACGTAGTAGACGACGTCGAAGCGACGGGGCCTGACTGCACCGGTGATGGTGACCTCGTCGGCGACGGTCAGCCGATTGTTGCCGAAGTCACTGAAGTCGATGAGCCGCCGAGGCACGTGCTTGCCGTCGACGGTCACGAACGAATGATCGCCCCGCAGCATTACGGTGAGCCGCTCGTTGGCCGCCACGAGCCCGTTCTGGGCGTCGAGGATTGCCTGGTTGATCTCGAACAGGACCATGTCGGCCGACTCTGAATCCTCGGCGAGGTCCGGGTTCAGGGCGAGGAGTGCCTCGCGGACCCACGGCTCGATGACGACCTCGCGCTCGTCCCGAGGCAGGTCCGCGCCAGATACGTGTTCCCAACCGGCATCCTCTGCCCAGTCGAGCAGCGACGTCTGAATCGTGCTTGCCTCAGTGAAACCCATCTAAGCAGCCTTCTCTTCAAGGAACCGGTCAAGCATAATGTCGACTTCAATCTGACGCGACAACAGCGCACTTAGAATTCCAAGGCGAACGGAACGCAGGCTGCTGAGTTCGTTTTGCCCTGCCTCGACGGTGACCTCGATTGCGTCGAGCAGCTTGGTGGCCATCTCTTGTGCGGCCAGATCAGGGATCCTCGCTGGCATCGCAGCGGCTCTGGTGGAGCCGATGTGTTTGATGTTCGTGCCTGACGCCACTTCTCGATATAATCCCGACTCGTACGCCCATTTGCACCAGTGGTTCACAAACGATGGGATCGAAACCCCTGCAACTGCACGGTATCGAAGCAGCGTGTTCTGAAAGCACACAGGACCAGGAAGTTCATCGCGCCACATTGCGGCCATGCCTACCGCCTTTTCGCTGGCGCTCCCTTCCGAGACTAGGATATCCCCAGACTGAAGGCAAAATCGCTCGCGTTCGGATGGATCAAAATCCATCTGCAAAACGTCCGACAGGTTAAGTTTGCCGTTTCCAACATTGGCGGACCTGAGATAGTTGGTCATATGGGGGCCATTTGCACGTTTCGGTGAACGCTGCCGTCCCATAAGGATTGAAAAAGCTTCATCAGCTCGGATAGGCGCGATATCTGGGGACTCCATCACCGCAGCACGATGCGACCGCAGCACACGCCGAAGACTGTCCGTTTCCTTCTCGAGGATCTCGACTTGCTTGTCGACAGTATCTACTACGTGAACGATGCGTCGTTGCTGTTCGAGTGAGGGCAAAGCTATGCTAATCGTGAGGAAGTCTTTGGGCTTGACGCGCTCACGTCGGCCGCCCATCCCCGTTGACAGACTCTGCAACGTGCTCCAAAGACTCTTTGTGGTCGTTAGAATACGGAAGTAGTCTGGGAGCAGCGACGGCCCGCAGGTGAACGTCGGGAACTCCTGGGACGCGTAGACCTCGTGGAGGTCGGCGGGCGCGACGGTGATCGCGCCCTCAAAAGCCTTCAGTCGGCTATAGACGATCTGGCTCTGGCCGACCCTATTCAGGGTCTTGTATGCGGTCGCGGAACCCGCCATCGGCTCACGGTAGAGCAGGCCGCGGCCACGGTTCAGTACGCCAACGATGTCGTAGGTTTGTGCGGGATCAACTTCTACGGTGTTGACGTCGAGCGTCATGAGATCTCCGAGGGGCACCTCGTCCCACTTACTCACCGGGCACCTCGAACATGCTCAGGTCGATCCCGGCTGCTGATAACCTCTCGAACATCGCTACCTCGGCCTTCAACCGCTCCTGCCGAGCGTCGGCGTAGGCCACGAGAGCCGCGCCCAGGTCCGCCGTCTCCTCGGCTGCCACCTTGATGTATCGGCTGATATTGAGGTCGAAGCTGTGGCTCTTGATCTCGTCGAACGGCACCAACCGGACGTTCGCGCCGCCCTCACCGTCCGGGTCTTCGCCAGTCTCGTAAGCCTTGATGAGGATCTTGATGTCCTCGTCGGTCATCTGGTTCTGGTTCTTGCCCTTTAGGAAACGTGCCGAGCCGTCGACGAAAAGGACGTGGTTCTTCCGATCTTCGACCTTCTGGTCACGGAAGACGAGGATGCAGGCGGGGATGTTCGTCGAGTAGAAGAGGTTGGGTGGCAGTCCGATGACCGCGTCGAGCAGGTCCTTCTCGACCAGGCACTGCCGAATTCGAGCCTCGGCGCCGCTGCGGAACAGAACACCGTGCGGCATGACGACGCCAACGCGGCCGGAGCCTGGCTCCATCGACGAGATCATGTGTTGAATGAAGGCAAAGTCGCCATTCTTGGCAGGCGGGATACCGCAGAAGGCACGCGGGTCGGAGGGCCAGCGGTCGGCACCCCAGTCAGTCAGGGAGAACGGCGGATTGGCGATGACCACGTCGAACTGACGCAACGCGCCGTTCGCGTCCTTGAACGCCGGCGCGCGCAAGGTGTCGCCGCGCTTGATGTCGAAGTCCTCGATCTCGTGCAGGAAGAGATTCATACGAGCGATCGAGGCCGTCGTCAGATTGACCTCCTGACCGTAAACTCGGAGCGTCCGATGGTCCTTACCCTGGTCACGAACCTGGTTGATGGTCGCCACGAGCATGCCGCCCGAACCACAGGTCGGGTCGAGGACCGACTCACCCGGTTCCGGCTGCAGAACGCCGACGATCAGGTTGACTACCTCGCGTGGCGTGAAGAACTCGCCAGCTTTCTTGCCGGATTCGTCCGCGAAGTTCTTCAGCAGGTATTCGTAGCCCGCGCCGAGGAGGTCGTGACTTACTGTGGAGGGATCGAGGCAGATCTCGTTGAATGCCTTGATGAGGCCGAGGAGAGTCGCCTCCGGGATGCGTTCCTTGTTCCCCCAGGAGGCGTCGCCGAAGACGCCTGCAAGCGAGCGGGGGTTTGCCTTCTCGATGCGCTGGAAGGTTTTTGCGATCTCGGCACCCAGGTTCGCGACCTTCGCGGTCACCTCGCTCCAAAGAGTGCCTTCGGGCATCTCGAAGCGGTGGTAGTCAGCCTCAATCTCATCGTTGAGGCTGTCACCGTAGTCATCGAGCGCCTCGTCGTGCTCATAGACCCAGGTGTCGCTGATCCACTTCCAGAACAGCATTGGGAAGACGTAAGTCTTGAAGTCGGCAGGATCGACCGGTCCGCGAAGTGCGTTAGCGGCCTGCCAGAGGCGTGCCTCTAGGTCCTGCTGTGTCATGGTCACGAGAGGTGGATCCTTCTGCTCGGTGGTGTCTTCCATCCTGTCGGAGGAGACCGACAGTAGCCAACGGTCCACCTTATGCGCCTATCGCGTCGTTCTCGACCGACTGGCCGTGGGCCGTCCGAGCTGATGGGCAAGGCCCATCAGAGCAGCGCTCCGGTCTGGGCCAATCGAGTGGTCCGAGGGGTTACGGCTCACGAGTGGTCATCGCATCGATACGATGTGATGTCGTGTTCATTATCGATCTTGACCTGCCTTCTCCCGCCCCGACCAGGGGCAGTGAGTGAGTGGCGAACGAGCGCAACAGAAGGATGCGCTGCCGGTGGTCGATCTTGTTCGTGTCGGAGCGGGCGCGGGTCGTGCGGGCGGGTGGACGTGTCCGTCGTCTTTGGGGTGGAAGTCTCGGCCGCGGTCACTCTCTGTTAGCCGCTTCCCATACGAGCGTTTAGACGACTTCGTCCTGCGCCCGGTGATGGCGGCGTTGGACAAGATCGAGTTTGATGCTTCGCCACCTGATCAGGCCATCTTGGAGATCCAATTCGAGGGCAAACCGACGCATCCCGGCGTGAAGAGGTACGCCGAACATGCGACACGCATGTATCTCACAGCGCATCAACGAGGTGACGTCGAGATGAGACCGGTGCGCGAATGGTGGGTGGCGCAGCGGCTCACCGAGTCGATGGTGTGGGAGCTATACGCGTGGGGCCGCCGTTACGAGTCGGTGGATGGCCGACTGCGGGAGTTCCGTTTCCTCCGGCTGGGCAAGGTAGATTCTCGCGAACAGGACCCGGACGATGAGCAAGATTTGACGGATGAGCGGGACCCTACTGAAGTCGCGATCGCTGCCTACGTCGCTGCGTTCGGCGCACCGGCAGCATGGCCGGATCCGTGGTCGGCACCCTTTCGACCGGGCGGCCAAACAGGCGCGGAACGTGTGCGGGTTGTCGACGTACGGCTAGTTGACGGCTCGGTGGAGTCGCGTTTCGACGGCGCGACGGACGAAGCCGAGCAGTACTTCGCTGAGCACGGTCGGCGCCAGATCGGCACGATCGCTGCGGGCGGTAACGCAGTTCCGGGCTTCGGCTGTGCCCGTTGCAAGCGAGTCGCGGTGTGCGACGGGCCGGTCCGTACTCCTGGACTGCTCGGACTTAACTCGTCACAAGGGCCATTACGGACGGTGTCGATCAGTGCTCTTCGGTACTACCGTCAGTGCCCGGCGCAGGCGTACCTGCGCTCGGTGCATTTGCCGCGCGCCTACGAGTACAGCGCTGAGGCTGAGCTGGGCCAGGCGGTGCATGCATGGCTCGAAGCGGCCCATGAAACTCAGACGACTGCGTGCAGTCCAGGGGCCCTACCGGCGCTTGGGTCGGGTTGGTCTGCCGGAAAGTGGCAGGTCTTTGGCGACTTGGCGGACGCGGGCGTACATATGTTGGCCCATCATGTCGAGGTCTGCCCGTTTCACGAGGCGCCGGAGATCGACGCCGTGAGAGTCGAGCCGCGATTGACCTTCGCTGACACGACGGCGCGCGCCATTGTCCTGGCAAAACCTGATCTGGTGTATAGGGAAGCAGGGCAGTGGGTCTGGCGCGAACTCAAGACGACCCAAAAGGCGACGCGGTCCTTCGCCGATCCGCTGCGGGAATTCCCGCAGCTTGCGCTCGGTGTGGTGGTGCTGGCCGCTGGCGGGCTTGGCCCTGGCGCCGCAGGCCGCGTCGAACTTGAGATCTTGCGACCGACGGGCGCGGAGATTGTGCTGGTCGACCCCACTGACGAAGAACGTATCGAGACGGCCCGTGCGGTGCTGCGCGAGTGGGCTACATCGTGGCGCGCGGACGACACGTTCGAGGCGCGACCGGGCCGAAACTGTCGGGGGTGTCCGGTATCACTGTGGTGTCCGAGCTATCCCGGCCCGGACGGGAACGGGAAGGATCACCACGCCGGTGCCGCGTCAGCAACAACAGCCGAGAGCTGAATCCGTTTTTGAGGGCGAGACCCTGCTGAGGATGGTGGCCAGCGCCATCGTGCGGCTCTCGCAACAACAAGGTCCGCAGGATCCCGTCTACGACGCCACGGTGCAGAACACGTACAACCAGCTCGTGTTGCTCTGCCTGCGGAAAGGACACACACCGCCAGCCAGCGTGCCGGAGATGGTGCGGTGGGCAGCTGAGCACCCGATCGGCGATGACACCTGGCCGTGGACGTTGCCGGACGAGTTCGACAGCGGCGCGGCCTCGCTGGTCGACGGCCAGACACACACCCCAACCCAGCAGTGCTGGGAGTGGCGGGTCGTGGCGCGCGACGTCGCCGCCGAACAGGTCGAGAATCGGCTGATGCTGTCGGCTATTGCCGAATGCCGGGCCGCGAATGCCCCGGACTCCTACACCGCCTTCCGCCGCCTGCTGATCCGGCAACCGGTGCTGACCGATGCCGAACGCGCCGCGCTCGCCGACGATCTCGACCTGGAGCTGCTGCACGATGTGATCAAGCGCTGCTACGAGCCCGCGCCAGCGTCCTACCTGCGCGACGGTGCGTACGCGGTGTGCGCGCGGTGCGGGTGTCTGCTGGTGCCGATCGGCCGGGATCGCTACGTCTGCGAGCTGGACCGATGCCGACGCGATCAGCATCCCCGGGTCGGCAAGAGGGTCGAGGTGCGCCGGGGCGGCGGCGTGTACCAGCTGAACCGGCCGATGCGGATGTTCATCACCGGCCCCGGCCTGGCGGAGACCGATCTCGAAGCCGCGCTGCTCGAGCGTGGGCTCCGCCCGCAGATGTGGCCCAACTTCGATGCGTACGACCTGCGCATCACCCTTCCGCGCGGGCGCGTATGGGCGATCGACGTGAAAGACCGGGCCAATCCCGCGTTGCTTGGCCGCGGCGCGGCCCCGTTGCGGCGCGACCCGCCGTACGACGAGGGTTTCCTAGTCGCGCCGCAGTACCGATTCGATGAGCGCGAGGACTACGGTCGGGTGTTCGCCCACCACCGTCCCGACGAGCTGGCCGGCCAGCTCGACCTGATCTCCGATCGCGAGCTCTTGGCCCGGGTGGATCGAGAGCTTCGTCGCGTCCGCCGCAGCAAGGTCACCGCTGAGATTGAGGGGGCAGCCAATGCGTGAACGAAGTGGATGGCATGCCCGCTTGCTGGGCCAGCTCACCCCGGTTTGGCCGGAGACCCTCGCGGATTTCCGGCCGGGGCAGATGCTCGACGTTGAGCTTGGGCTCTACCTGCTCTGCTCGGCGACGCCGGGACACACGGCGCAGGATGCCTGGACGCTGTTCGGCGGGTACCCCTACAGCGAGGTGTTCGGGGCGCAGGCGGCCGACACACACCTGCGGGTGATGCGCGGCCGACACTACCTGTGGGACATGCGCCGCCGCCGGGAATGGCTCCGCGCCGTCGAGGCGTATCTGCGTGTTCCCGAGGAGATACGCGGCTACCGCCTTACCGGCATCGACAGCACACCAGAACCACGTGAGCCGAGCCGCGCGGCGGACAGGTTCGACGTGTATGAAGCGCTGCTTACCACACCGCCTGCCTTCGCCCGCCAGCCGCTCCCACTCGCGGAGCCGGGCGAGTACGAATTCTACGTTCGCGACCGGCGCTACTCGGTCACCTTCCCTCCGGAGCTTCTCGCCGACCTCCCTGGACCGATCGGGCACGACCTCGACGGTCTACCTCCCTGCGGAGGAACGCCAGTGGAGGTCACATGGGCACAGCTGGAAGACGCTGCGGCCAAAATGGACGCGATCGAACAGAACCTGCCCGGTAAGCCCAACCACTGGACGCACCGACTGGGACGCGTGCAGCTGCTGATCCGCGACGACGCCCGCGGCGAATTCGTCGAGCCCGAAGATGAGCGCCTGCGGGTCGATCGGCTGATGAACCTGGTCGGCATGGTGGGTGCCGGGAAATCGACGCTGCGTGACATCCTCGCCTTCTGGGCCGCCACCGAAACCGGACGGCGCATCACGATCGTCGTTGGCGACGTCGCCGAAACCCTCGCCATCGTCAACCAGTTCACTCGCCTCGGCGTCGACGCCGCCCCGGTCCTGGGCCACTCGACGCGTGAGCGCAACCTCGAACGGTTGCACCGCCGCATGGCCTCAGCCGGAGCCGAAACCATGCTCGGTCACGACCATCCCAGCTTCGACTACCTCAGCAGCGCCTGCCCGCTAGACGCACTACGCGGCCTGGAAGCACGCCAGCCCCTGAGGATTGCCGAGGCGCCCTGCAACGCGCTCTACCCCGTCCAGCGCCCCGATCCCGCCGCGAACGACGACTTCCTCGCCACCAGCGGCGGCAACGACGCAGCCCGTTCGCCCCGAACCGGGCGCCGGAAGCGACACGGCTGCCCTCTGTGGACCGTGTGTCCCCGCCACCACGGTGCCCGCAGCCTGGTCGACGCTCAGATCTGGGTTGCCACCCCGGCCAGCCTTGTTCACAGCGGCGTCCCCCCGACATTGCAAACCCAACGTCTTCGCCAGCTGGAGGCGGCGTGCCGTCTGAGTGACCTCGTCATCGTGGACGAGGCCGACCGCGTCCAGATGCAGCTCGACCGCGCCTTCGCTCCTGCCACCACGCTAGCGGGACGGTCGCCGAACTCTTGGCTGGACGAAGTCGCCGGCCACAAGGTGGCGGAGCTAGCTCGCCGAGGACGGCTGCAGCTGTCGGCCCAGGACGTGGATGACTGGACAGGCGCCGTCGACACCGTGTCGGCAGCCACCGACCGTCTCTACGCCCTGCTTATAGGCACTCCACCGCTGCGCAGCTGGATCACCGCGGACTACTTCAGCGCGATGACGCTGCACCAGTGGCTGATCCGGTCCTGGTTTCCCGATCTGACCGGGCACGACGACAATGCAGCCACGGCAGGTTCCGCGGCACCGGACCGTGCGCAGCGGCAGGCGCGTATGGATCATGTCGAGGCCGTCCTTGACCAGTTCCGCGACGACCCGCTGGAGGAAAGGGCACCGCGGGACCTAGCCGATCGAGTCACGCCTGCGGCGAACACCCTGGTTCATCTGACTTTGCAGCTGCTACACGCTCACCGCGACTCATTGATCCGGCAGCGGCTGCGGGACGTGCTGCTCGACCTTGTCGAGCACGACGCCGCTATCGCGGACGACCTGGAAACCCACGCCAAACGCTTCGAACTCACCCTCATCCTGGCGGCACTGCACCATCGGCTGGATCGGATGACGATCCTGTGGGCGCGGGTGGAGGCCGCGCTCAACCTGGAAGCGACGTCCAACGTGCTCTCGCGCCGTCCGCCTAAGGACTATGAGCCGGTCATCCCGGAGTCGCCGATGGGCAACGTCCTCGGTTTCCAGTTCCAGCTCGGCGAACGAACCAGCGACGGTGACCAGAGCGGCGAGTTGCGGTTCTTCCGTTGCAGCGGGGTCGGCCGCGAGCTGCTGCTCGGCTTGCCCGACCTGCCTATAGTGGATGATCGGCCCGGCCCGAACGTGCTGCTGATGTCGGCTACCAGTTGGGCTGGCACATCCACCCGCTACCACGTTCACGCCCCGGTCGACGCCGTCCTGCGTCCGCAGGATGACGAGGTCGCCGCGATCTTGGACACCACGATGCGGACTCAGTTCCTGTACTGGCCCGGCACGTCGCCGCCGAAGCCGCTCAGGCTGTCCGGGAGCGGTTCGGACGATCGCGAGAAGGTTTTGGAGCAGATGCTCAATCAACTGGCAGTCCCGGACCGCAGCTTGGGCGACGCCCCGAGCATGCTCGACGCGGAACTGGCCGACATCGACGACCCGGAGCGGCGTCGGATCCTGCTTCTCGTTGGCAGCTATGCCGAGGCGAAGCACGCCGCGCGGCATCTCGACAGCATCCCGGAATGGAGTGGCCGGGTCACGCAGCTTGTCTCCGATGACGCCGATCTCGATAACAGCTGGATGGTGCTGCGCCGCGGCGAGCTGACCAAGTTTCCCGACATCGGCAGTGAAATTCTCGTGGCACCGCTTCTGGCGGTCGAGCGCGGCCATAACATCGTCCTGCCCGGAGGAAAGGCCGCCATCGGCAGCGTCTACTTCCTCGCCCGGCCACACCCTCGACCGGACGACATCGCGCTGGCAATCCACGCGATCAACGACTGGGCCGTACGGCAGATCCGCAACCCAGCACGCACATTCCACACCGATGCCCTCGCCGAGGGCACACCCGACCAGGCCGCACTGGCCTTCCGCAGGCGAGCACGCCAGGAGTGGAATCGGTTTCTGACCCGTCAAGTGGCGTGGAGCAGCCTGACCCAGACCGAGAAGATCAGCTTCACCTGGGACCAGCTGGTCGTCATGTGGCAGGTGATCGGTCGGCTCGTCCGTGGCGGCGTTCCCGCGCGAGTGGTCTGCGTCGACGCGGCCTTCGCGCCACGCCAGGCCGGATTCCACGCCGTCGACACCCCCGACACCAGCCTGCTGGCCAGCATGCGCGCCGTCCTCGACCCGTACTTCACCGACGACCCGGCGACCGCCCCACTCGACCGGTCACTCGTGCAAGCGCTGTACGAGCCGCTCTACCAGGCGCTCGGCGACCTCGACTGACTTGCTACAACGACAGGGAATCCTATGGCCTTCGACGAAATTCAACCCGCCGCGCTCGTCCCCAACCCGGACAACGGGCCGTACGAGCTCGATCTGCACACGCTGGCTTTCCCCACGGCGTGGCGCGAACCCGTCCTTGATCTGTACAAATTCGGCAAATCCGAGGGAGCACAGGCCAAGATCAAAGAAGTGCCGATTAAGTCGCTGAACTCGTTGATCCGCACCGTCGCGCCGGACCTGGTCACCGTCGACGCCAACGCCTCGTTCGACGCCGCCCAGCCCTGGCTCTACAGCCGGACCGAATACCCGCCCCGTGTGCTCGCCCGGCTGGTGCACGCCTGGCTGCGCAGCCTGCAACCCACCGCTGAGGGCTTCCAACGGTTTCGGGAGACCGCGCGCGTGCTCGACGTGGATTCCTTACGATGGCAGTCGGACACTGTGGACCTGCTTGAGCACGAACTCTCGCTGGGCGGCACCTGTGTCCCGGCCTCACGGCTCTACCGCGTCCTGCCGGAAATCTTGGCCGACCGCATTGCCGCCCAGTCGGCGTACGAATTCTGCGGCGAACATGTGCGGTTTCACCGAGTCGCCGTGGACGCCCGCGCGAACGGTGCGGAACTGATGTCTTGGCCGCCGCTGAAACACACCACCAAGGTCAACGACAAGGACGCCCGCAATCGCTACGGCAGTCATCGAGACTGGCGGTACTCCGCGGTGATCAGCGTCTCGCTGCGCACCGTGCCGTTTTCGCTGATCCCGCGCATCTACGTGAGCACCCGGATCCGCCGATGGGTTTCCGGCCAGGTGTCGATGTCTGGGACGCAACGGGTGTCCGCCTACCTGCGCACGAAGGAACCATTCATCAAAGACGGCCAGCAGCCCGGCCGGTTCGCCGTTGCCCAGTTTGCTTGGAACCCTCGTACCCGCCAAATTGAGTGGGCGCAAGGGGGGCCGGAGGGCATGCTTGCCCGCGTTGGTGCCATCGACAACCTCCCCGCCGCGGACGTCTTCGCCAAGGAGCCCGATACCTGGATCGATGAACGAGACGGAATCGAGGGCGCGGCCAGCTATCACACGATGATGGGATGGCACGGTGTTGGTGCCGGGCTCATGCCCGCCGAGCGAAGGCGCCTCACCGAATGGGCTGCCGGTGCGCTCGCACCGGAGCTCATCCCGGCACCGGTACTGGCTCGTAGCACCGTCAAACAAAATCCGGCAAAGCTCCTCACGTCGAAAGTTCCTGTTCCCAAGAAGGACGCGACGCAAGAAGAGATCGACGAGGCGGTCACCAAGAATAAGCTCATTGACCTCGACAATTCCGTCCGCCGTCGCGAGTATGTGTCCCTCGCCCTCAATGGCCGGGATCTCACCGCTGTCCTGCTGTACCAGTCCAGCCACATGCGGCAACAGCTCATCAACGCCGCGGAAGCCAGCCTCGGGCTCGCTGACTACCGAGAGGAGGCTGGGCCGGAAGTGTGGAGCTGGAATACACCCGACCTTCGGGTGCGCATTCACGCCCGCGAACTCGGTGCCCTGGGAGCCCCGCTGGGCGACAGCGAACGAGCGCCACGGAAAGGCCAAGAACACATCGACGCGATCGGCCAGCGCCGCTCCGCTGTCGCCTCCCGCCTGCGCAACTTTGCCGCCGAGCTGGGCGAGGCTACCGTCATCACCTTTGTTGAGCTCGACGGGCGCGACAAGTTCAAGCCGCGAACAACGGACCCGAAGTTCGCCGTCCGGCTTGGCTGCGCCGACGCCGGCATGGTCAGTCAATTCTTCGTCCCCGGAGATCCGAACGATCCTGATGACGATTCGGACTTTCGTGTCGCTGCAGCATGGGCAGACGGGCTACGCCAGCTGGGTATGCGTCTCGTGCCCGAACACACGCTGGGTGACAAGATCCCCGATGGCCTCAACCAGCTCGCGTTCTGGATCGTCAAACGTCAGGCCACCGGTGAGACAAATCGGCCTCAATTCACGCCGGTCGCGGTCCTTATCCGTCCCGGACAGAAGTGCATCCTCGGCCGGACTCCTGAGATGACCGAGTGGGTGCCCTACCCCCAGCTACTCATCGCACTCACCGGCCAGGTGCGCCCCCAAGACCTCTCCACCGCTGACCAGCAGACGAAGGCCGTCGCCGCCTTCGTCCAGAACACGCTCTACACCATGCGAGGCACTCCCACCCTCGTCATCACGCACGCCCAGAACACCCGCAACCGGTGGCCCTGGTTGACCAACAGCGGCCTCATCGCCGACCGCATCAAGCTCGGCAATGGTCCAGCCCAACGCATCCGACTCTTTGGCCAGAACCTCTACATCGCACGTATCGCCACCAACGACCGTGACGAAACCCCGCAATGGTGGGCGCCAAAGAATGACAAATCAGGCGGTATCAGCAAGGGGCTGTGGAAATCGACAAACATCGACGAGAATAGTTGCGTCTTCTACAGTACGAGCGACAAAACCGGGACGCACACGCTCTCTGTTGAGTCGACCAAACTGACCCATCGCATCAACGCGAAAGGGAAGGAAGAAATTCGCCCAGATAAAAACGCCTGGAATCCGGAACTTCTGGAAATTTCCATGATTGGGTTCTCTGATGCTGTCGTGGCTGAGCATTGGGCGATGTTCCTTCATCAACAGCGGTTCGCTGAAGATTACCGCGATGCGCTCGCTCTTCCGCTCATCCAGCACGTCGCCGAACTCACCACCCAGTACGGCTTGCCGCACGAGGACGAACCCGACGACGCTCCCGACTTCCAACTCGACCAGACAGGCTCAACTGCAGGGATTGATAACGCGCGCACGGAAGGCTAGTTTTTGTTTTCTTCCCTCGTGATATTCGCCGCGTGGATCGCTTGCTGAAAGTACTTGCGATGTTTCCCCGTTTCGAGCATGAGATCATAGAGTGCGTCGGGCAGGGAGCCCTTGCGCAGGCCCAGGCGGAAGAGATACTCGGAGATGCCGGTCTCCATGTCTGCGTCGGTGCACCAACCTTCGTCCACGAGCTGGAGACCGAGCATCCCGTAGCTGCTCGCCGAACGCCGGTCTACCCGGAATTTGTCAAGCATTGAGGTTTGAAACCAGAAGAGCCCGAGCAAACCACCGCGGGAGCGCACGGTGGCTCCGCTGACGACCAGGAAGTCGGCGAGTTCGATGACCGGTCGCAGATCCCGGGTGCGGACGGCACGACGGAACGCCTGGATTAACTCGGTTTCGAAGGCATCGACTGCCTGTTCGGTCAGCGGTTCGGGCTTCCTGGTCATCATCTGCTCCCCGCCGAGATGGTTACTCGGTTTCGTAGGTGAGGACGAACCTGCTGTGGGTCTTGTCGATCACCGGTCCGGGTAGTTCGCTGTCGGGGGTGTCGGCGGGGTAGGCGACGAGGGTGGGCTTGCGTTCGTCGCGGTGCACCGACCAGGCGCGGATCTCGTCGCAGAGGTGGCGGACGAGTTCGGTCGCGGCGGGGCCGTGCCCCGTGGCCCCCAGCTCCCAGCTGGTGGTGCCGCCGTCCTCGCGGCGGCGGGAAGTGAGGTAGGCCAGCGAGCTGCCTTCTACCAGCGCGGGTGTGCGACCGGGTGAGATCGGGTCGCAGACCGCGGGCTTGATGTCGGCGGGGACATTGAGGCGGCACACCCGTGGGTCGGTGACGGTCAGCCGCAGCCACACCCCGTCGTGGGGCTCGTCACCCGCGACGGTGACCCCGGACCATTCGCTGGCACGCGGCCGATCGAGCACTCCGTGCAGGGCGTTGAGGTCGAAGGGCTGGTCGCGGTCGAAGTGCAGCAGGATGGTCTCGTCATGGGTGATCGGCGCGGACTGTTCGCCTTCGTCCTCGCCGACGAGGTAGACGAAGCCGCACAGTTCGATCGAGTCGGAGATCAGCCGCCCGTCGCGGTAGGTGAATGCGACAGAGCGGGCCTGGCCGCGCCACCGCAGCGGCAGCACCACGCGAGCGCCGGGGGCGAGTTGCCGCCACCAGGCCGAGGGAATGTCCCACGGGGAGACGGTGGCGATCAGCCGGTCGTACGGGCCGTGCTCGGGGACACCGAGCGCGCCGTCGCCGGTGACCACGTGCACGCCGCGGTAACCGGCGGCGGCCAGGTTGCGCGTGGCCTGCTCGGTCACGTCGGGATCGATGTCGATGGTGACGACGTTCGCCTCGTTGCCGGTCAGCTCGGCCAGCAAGCTGGCGTTGTATCCCGTTCCGGCACCGATCTCGAGGATCTTGTTGCCAGGTTCGACAGCGAGCTGGTCGAGCATCATCGCGACGACGAACGGTGCGGAGGCGCAGGATAGTGAGGTGCCGTCGGCGAAGCGGTGGGTGATCACCGCCTGCCAGGGGTTGTGCGCGGCGTCCAGGTCGGCTTCGGGCACGAACTCGTGCCGCGGCACCTCGCGCAGCACCCGCGCCACCTCGGGGCGCTTCGCGTAGCCCTTCCCCCGCACCTTGGCGAGCATGGTCTCGCGCAGGGCCTCCGGTGAGCTGGCGGTGGTGTCGGTGGTGTTGTTCATCGCGTCCTTTCATTCGTTGAGCAGCAGGCAGGCGTCCCACTGCGTGACCGGTGGTGTGTTCGTGCGGGCGCAGCGCTGAGCCAGCATGACCCCCGCGGTGCCGGTGAGCAGCCCACGCCCGCCCGGAGGCTGGCGTGCCAGGTTGACGGCGAGACCATCGAGCAGGCTCGGGAGCGTGGCGGCGAGCTGGTCGTTGTGACGGCTGGCTCGCCACGCAGTGTGCACAACCCCGGCCCAGCCGTGACACAGCGACACGTCACCGAGCCGGGCGAGCTGCTGCTCGTCGCCCAGGCACCAAGCCAGGATGTTCTCGGCGCACCGTCGCCGGGCGCGGTCGCCGAGTACGAGGCCGGCGACTTGTTGCGCGCGGGCGATGCCGGGCGTGCCGTAGCACCAGCTCGGCCTCGACGGGCCGGGCTCGTGCACGGTGCCGCGCGCGTGGTCGGCCTGGCTGATGGCCTCGGGCCACCACGCCCGCGGCGGCACGCCGCAGCGCCAGCGGTCCAGCCACCGGCAGATCCGGTCGATGGCCGCGGTCTGCCCGGACACGACGATGCCGCGGCGCAGCGCGAGCGAGAGCAGCGTCAGCGGCCCGGCGATGCCGTGGGCCATGCCCAGGTTGCCGTGCCCCATCTGCCAGGCCGGGCCGGGACCGGTGGGGCCGTGGGCGGCCCACCAGCCGGGCCGCCCGTCCGGGTGCGGCTGGGTCAGGCCCACCAGGTAGCGCAGCACTTCGCGCAGCAGCTCGTCGGCGGTGCCGCGCCGCAGCAGGTAGGCGCCCAGACCGGTCAGGCCGCCGATGAGGTCGAACTCGCGTTTGTCGGCCAGTTCGCCGCGGCCCATGCGCTGGTAGGCGGCCTCCAGCCGGGACCAGGTGATCTTCTCGACGTGGTCATCGAGCACGGTCAGCGCCCGATGTTGGTCGGTGGCGACGAGGGCGAACGCGACCGCGGGTGCGCCTTCGAACAAGCTCGCTTCCTCGGGGTGGGCCATCACCGGTTCGGCCACCAGGGCGGCCAACCAACGATGGGCGTCCTGGCCGCGTTCCAGAGCCAGCAGCGCCTGTCCGGCGGGGCCGTCGGCCAGCGATTGCGCGGTCACGGCTGCCTCCCGGAGGTGCTGCGCCAGGTTGCTGCGGCTTGGCGCGCTAGCCGCAAGCAGATGGCTTCCCGGGCCCGGTTGACGCCGAGGGCGCGGTTGTGGTGCATGTGCAGCAGAGCATGGAGGCAGGCGTCAAGATCGGCGTCGACGGGCAGCGCGTGCCGGTACCGGCGTACCGCCTCCGCGCGAGCGTCCAGCGCCGCGGTGACCTCGGCCGGTGCCGCGGTGTCCGGCCATGCCCGGTTGCGGACCAGGCGGGTCACCTGGTCGACGTCGCCGCGGTCGGGCACGGCCGCGGGTGCCTGCTGGGGCAGCCAGTCGGCGGCGTGCTGGTGGTCGCCGAGGAACGCGGCGGCGAGATCGAACAGCGACAGGCCGGTGGCCGCCACCGGCGACGGCTCCCCAGCGGTCTGGTGGGTGAGCTGGGCGAGGACGTAGCGGGAGTCGGTGGCGAACACGGTCTCGGCCTCCTCGATGGCCCGGTAGCGACCGGTCTCCGGGTAGTAGGTGTCGAAGCCCCATCGGCTGAGCAGCCCGTTGGTGCGCAGCCGATCGACCCACGTTGTGACCGCGGCCAGGATCTTGTCAGCGTCGCCATCGGTGCGGACGCGCAGGCGCAGATGGTCGGGTTCGTCGCCTTCCCGGGCTTGCGGGTAGCGCACGAACCACCAGTCCCGCTCGCCCAGCTCGGCCAGCAGCTTCGGCAGCTCGTTCACCAGCAGGGGGTCCATCCGGTACTCAGCCAGGTATAGCTTCGCGTACAGCCAGGTCGACCGGGGCGAAGCAGGCGGATGCCCGTGCTCGCTGCCGAGAACCGGAAGGGACTGCACGCGCGGGGCGGGCTCGGGCGCCTTCCGGGAGATCAGCGGCAGCACGACGAGGTGCGGGCGACCGTCGAGCCAGCCATCGGCATCCAGTTCGGGCGCCTCGATCAGGACGGCTTCGTCGTGCTGGCCCAGGTGGTGGAAGAGCACCTCGCGGTGCGCGGGCACCGTCAGGTTCAGTGGGAGCTGCTGGTCGAAGTCGCGCAGCTCGACGCGGTCCGGGCAGCGCCACGTCGCACACCACCGCTCCAGTGCGTCGCTCCAGCCTGCCGGGTCGGCGGGCAGGGCTTCGCGGGCGAGCCGCCAGCGGGCCGGAGACAGGATGGCGCGCCGGTAACGCAGCCGCGGCCGAAACGGCAACTCCGCCGCGGTCGGCCCCCAGTCGAAGCCGATCCAGCCGCTGTCCAGCGCCCGGGACAGTTCCCCGAGCAGCCGCGCCAGCGGCGGCTGCTGCTTCACCGCGAGCGCGTGCAGCACCATCGGCTCGATCACCTGGCGACGGGACAGACTGACCAGGTGCAGGCGGCGGCGGGTCGCCGTGATCGCCAGATCGTCCACCCCGATCAAGCCCTCGGAGTCCCGGTGGTGTTCGCCCACAGAGACGACTTCCGGTGTGAACCGCGGCAGGCGGGCGACGTTCTCCGCACTCGGGTACGGCGGCGTGAACGACATCTGCACAGCGAGCGCGCCCTCGGCGGTCGTCGGCAGCCCGGAGAACACCGCCGCCAGCCCGGCCTCGGGCACCAGCGGGCTCAACCGCGCCGACAGCGTGCCCGCGACCCGGCCGGGCGCCACGGTGAACCGGTACTCACCGCGCTCCAACGCGGCCACGCTGACGGCGTGGATGCGCGCACCGAGGTCGACGTGCGGCGGAACCGCGTCCGGGTCACCACCCGCGGCAGCCAGCGCCTCCACCGCGGCGTCGTCCAGCTCGACTTCGCGCTCGCCCCGGGCTGTCGCCTCCGTGATCCAGGACAGCAGCAGGCGGTCGCGTTCGGAGAACACGTGCCGCCCGCTGGCCGCTGGGCTCGACGGGTAATCGCGCGGCCACCCCAGCCCCGCCGCGGAATCCACCACCGTGCGGAACGGGACGAGGGTTCCGGTGCCGTACCGGTCGCAGAACGCGGTGAAGTAATCCCGAAAAGCCCGGCTTCCGGTGTGCTCGCGCACCAGCCGCGCCAGCACCCCCGCGGTGCGTTCGATCTCCCGCACCACCCGCTGCGGCAGGCGGAGGTCGGCATCGAGCCGAAGATCGAGTGAAAACGGCCCGCGGCGCGCTGGAACGAGCGCATTCATTCGGTCGGCCAGCCGCGCCCGCTCCTGCTCGTGAGAATTCCTGTTGAGCACGTCGAGCGCGTTGCGGATCTCGATCACCTCGGCCGCCAACGCGGCGACCGGCACGTCCTCAAAATCGAGTTCCTGCAAGGAATCGGCAAGGTAACCCAACGGGTCACTGACCGTTCCTGGCGCTCGCAGGCTGGTCACCAGAAAGCGGCGCTCCACTAAGGACAACAGCATCTTGGTGGGGTCACCGGCCGCTGGGTACTCGGCCGAAAGCGCCTCGACTAATACCGGAAACCGGGCCGGGGTGGCCGCGAGGCGGCGCACGGAGGCGACTGCAGAGGTGTTTCGGATGCTCACTACTTCCGCTTCGGCGAGTGCGAGTCGGTCGCCGCACTCTTCGACGGCGTCGTGGAACACCACCTTCAGCCGCGCCAGCAGCTCCGGGCACGCCTCCAAACGCTGGATCACCTGCCGCAGCCAACGGTTGTCGGGGCGCGCCACCACGCGATGCCTGACGCCGACGCGCACCTCCGTGCTGTCACCGATGGTGACCGGCGCGACTCCGGCGAACAGGCCGAACGGGGTGGAGCGGCCGAATCGCAGCACGTACCGCAGCAGCGCCTCCGTCGTCCGCCGCACCTCTCGCGTCGAGCGCCGATGCCCCCGCAGAATCTCCTGGACACCAGAGGCGAGCGCCGGGCTGGCGTGGGTCACCGCCGCGGCCACCGTCGGCCAGACCTCATCGAGCCACGCCCGGCAATCGAGGTCGTTGGACAACACCGGCCACCTCGACGGAGCGAGGCGCTGCGCCGACGCGCGCAGCAGCCCGGTACCGCAATGGCGGTAGGCCACCGTGGGCATCGCCTGCACCTCCAAGGATCAATCACGAAAACACCTGCGGCAGCGGGCGGGCCAGGTGTCGGGAACTCTGGTCCGCCCGCTGGTATCACTTCTGCGAGTGACAAGCCGAGATCTCGCAGGTCGAGCCACACCCGTCGTCGGTCTGGCAGGCCATCGCCTCCGGCCGGACCCGGTCGGTCTCCACCTGCACGTCCAACTCGAACACCTGCGGTGCTTCCATCAGAGCCGCGGTCACCGAAATCACCCCCTTCCCTTTCCTGTCACAAATGGTTCCCGTTCGCATTCCAGAGAACGCGAAGTTTGCGTTAGTCGGCAGGCTTCCTCGGAGTGCTGGTGTTTTCGAGGAAAAGTCCACGTTTGCGAAGAATTGCCTGGCACGCCTCGCAGCGGTTCTTGCCCTCCGGTACCTGGATCACGGTCGCAGGCGCACTGCACACCGCCCACCGGATCCGCAGGCCCCGAAACACCAACGGCGGCGCAGAAGACAGCTCGACCGCGTGCAGTGAAGCAGTGAAATACCCGGGATACCAATGGATAGTGCCACCCGAATCGCCCTGTCCGCGGTCGTCGTCCCGAGGTGACCGAGGCGGCGGCTCCCAGGCTTGCAGCCCGGCCAGCAGGCGCTCCAGGGTTTCGAGGTCGACCGGACGAAACTGCCCGGGATCTGGGGGCTGCTCGCCCCCTTGCTCAGGCGCGAGAACCGGTGCGGTCATTTCCGAGCCCGTTCACGCTGCTGCGCATCGGTACCCAACGGACTGGGGCGGTCGAAGTGGAGATACCCAATCCGGATCACGAACACCACCGCGCAGAGAATGACCAATGTCCACTCCCACATGGAGGACTCCTTCACTCGATGGCAGAGACCAGCCGAGACGGAACTCGATCGCGCATTTCCCCGAAGATCGTATTGCCGTTCAGAAGTCAGGCGCGCCAGCTCCGCGCGGCCTGCGTCGGTCAGCTCGACACGAACGCTGATGCCGCCATCCAGAAAGTGGTGCGGCGCCACCGCCAGCAAACCCTTGTTGATGAGGCCATGCGGGGCGAGGTTGAGGTAGGACGGCAACGGACGTCCCTCATCCACCATGAGATCACCGTGCCGCGACAGGCCGCCACGATCCGCGCGGCGGAGAACCTGCCAGCGAGCGATGTCGGACTCAGCAACATCACGCAGCCGTCCGGCAGGCTGGCCGCCTGGGTGCTTCACAGCCAACGAACCGCAGAGCGTCATCACGCTAGCCCTCCGATCGCTCGGTAAATCTCCGTGCATTGTGGACACCGGCGGGCTGCGTCGGACGATGCTTCTCCGTCTCCGAGCCACGCGCCGCAGGCGGCCACCGGCACCGGGCCGTCGAAGGAAGTGATCAACCGCGGCTGGCCGTCGCATGTCTCGCGCAAGTGCGCGAGGTCGTCGTAGTGGCGGTCGGGTGCCCACGTTGTTGGTTGCGTCAGAACGCGCATTACGCAGCCCTCCGAGTCCCCGGGTCTGAGGGCCGCGCGGCGGGCGGGTGGACCGCGCGGCCCCCGGCGTGGGCTGACGGCGAGTCGGGGGATCGATGCCGTGCGCTCGCCCACGCCTGGGAAGACGCACGGTGGCGAGGAGCGCTCTCGCCAGGCAGGTGATCAGTCCTGCTCGTGCCGTGCGCTGCTGGCGCCACGCCTGCGCACCTCGTTGTGCGCCGCCAGCGGTGGTCGGGGTCGTTGTCGCCTGGCTGCTGCCGTTCGCGGCCGAACCGGTCTGCCACGGTGAGGTTGCAGTCCAGGTTGGTCTCCGGCTGGTTCGCCGGGAGCACCGCGCCCGAATCAGCGGCTGGTACGCGGCGGGGACGGGGGCAGACGCGCCCCGGCCCCGCCGCGGGCAGAGCCTGGCCAGCCCGATCGGGGTTCCGTCCGCCGGACGAGGCGTGCCGCCCTGCGGACGAAGAGCTGGCCAGGGAGTCATGGAGACCATGCAGGAACCTGCGCACGAAGCCAGGCGAACGGTGCCGCGCCCTCCGAGAACCGCACGCCCCGCGCACCGGCCGCTGACTGCGGCAGGCGCGATCCCGCTGGGCCACGCATCCCGAACACATCGGGAACGGCGGGCACACCATCGGTGCGGGAAAGATCATCCGGCCGCACAACGCGCGGAAGCCCGCGGCTTCGGCCGAGCAGATTGCCCGCCCCATTTCGTCGTCGTAGACAAGGTGATCCAGCCCGTCGTCCTGACAGGTCACCCAGATGACGTGCTGCACGAGCGGCTCCGGACGAAGGTCGCCGGCCGAGTCTTCGTCTTTTCGGTCGCTCGCCTGCATGGCGCCCTCCCGTCCGTCTGCGTTCGTGTACGTGCCGTTGATGACCATCGGGTGAAGCAGGGGCGCATTCGCAGGCCAAACCGGGGCCATTACCGGCCGGATAGGGGCCACCCGTTCGTGCGCCGCTTCTCACCGTGACGGAATGGCCGCCGACCTGGGATGACGTGTTCTGCTTGGCGTACACCGCTGCCCTTGGAGCGGTCCCGGGCCAAACAAGGGCCATTTGGGGCCAGATCGAGGCCACTGGCGCTTGTCGCGCGCGTGAGCGATGGTTGCTGGCTACGGTGACGGCAGGGAGGAACGGGATGGTCGACAGAACACCACGTACCCGGCTGGAGCAGCTGCTGTTCGCGCGTCACCTTTCGCTGGGTGATTTCGTGCGTGAGTTTCCCGAGCACGCCAAGGAAGCCGGGATCCACGCGCATACCTCGGAGCGAACGGCGAAGCGGTGGCTCCGGGGCGATCCGAGTACCCCGCGGGCGGAATCGTGCCGTGTGCTGGAGAGCTGGTTCGGCGAACCCCTGGAGGAGCTGCTCGGTCCGCCGAAGGCCGAGATTTCCTCGCACCGCAAGTCCCCTCGGAGTGAACAGGATCTGATCGTGAACGCCGCTCGCCAGTCCGCCGAGCACGCCATCGAGTCGTCCTCGGCCATCGACCCAACCGCGCTGGAGCACCTGCACGCGTCAGCCGGGCGGGCCGCCCGCGCGTACTACATCACCCCGCCTCTGGAGATGCTGACCGAGCTGGTGCAACTGCGTGACACCGTCTACGACCAGCTCGACCGGACCCACAAGCCGCGCCAGCAGGCGGAGCTGTACTTGCTCGCCGGGCAGGTATGCGGGCTGCTGTCGTCGGTGTCCTGGGATCTTGGGCATGCCGACGTGGCCGAGGAGCAGGCGCGGGCCGCTCATACCTACGGCAACGTCATCGATCACCCGTCATTGCAGGCGTGGGCGCGGGCGTTGCAGGTCACCGTCGCGTTGTGGTGCCGTCCGCGCCGCGCGGTGTCGATCGCCGAGGGCGCGTTGGAGACCGCCCCTGCCGGTACGGCCCGGGTTCGCCTGCACAGCGTGCACGCCCGCGCGCTCGCCCTGATCGGTGCTCGTGACGAGGCCCAGGCCGAACTCGATTCCGCGGCGACTGAACTCGACCGAGCAGGCGAGGACAACTTCCTGGATGAGATCGGCGGCGAGCTAGCCTTCGATCGCTCGCGTGCTGCGTTGTGCGGTGGCGCGGCGTTCGTCGCGCTCGGCGATGGCCAGCGTGCCGAGTCCGAAGCCAGCCGCGCACTCGCGCTGTTCGACCAGATGCCCGAGGCACAGCGGTGGGGTGCGGGCGTGCTGGGTGCTCGTGTTGACCTGGCCACGGCCAGGACGTTGCACGGCGACCTGGCGGGTGCCCAGGACGCGCTCCGGCCGGTGTTCGAACTCGAGCCAGCTCGCCGAACCGAGGCGATCGCGCAACGGCTGCATGGTCTCGGCCGTCTGCTCGGGGCGACCCGCTACCGGGGTGCGGTAGAGGCCGGGAACATCGGCGAGGAGATCGAGGCGTTCACCGCCGCCAGCCTCTCCCGGGTAACCGCTCGCCCGGCCCTGCCGTCCGGGAACTAAACGATCGCCCGAGTAACACGCTCATTGGCTGCCGCAACGATCGCGTTCCCGCGCGTCCCAGGTGCCCAGGATCGCGTGCTCCTTGTCCGGCGCGATTCCTTGCTCGCTCGCCCGTTCGTGCGCGACGGCATCACCGCCGCTGCGAAGCCATGTCCAGGTGTCGGTCGCGGTGTCGCGGAGCGGCCGGGTGATCAGGCCAGCGCTGCGTGCCTTGGCGGAGTCGACGGCCCAGGCACCGCGGTAGGTGCGCCACAGCGGCAGCTCGGTCCACTGCGCGATGCCCTGCGCGACGAGCCATTCTTCGTCGGTGATCCAGGTGAAGGTCGCATCCGAGCCGGTCGCCTGCTGGCACGCGGTGAGGAAGTCGTTCATCGTCTCGCGTCCGCTGGCGGTCACGTTGAATGTGCCGACCGGCCCGTCGGCCGTGGCGGCGTGCAGCGCGAAGGTGGACACGTCGCGGACGTCGACGGGCTGGATGCGCCGGTCCGGTTGGCCGGGCGCGAGAACCCGGCCTCCGCGTGCGACGCGGTGAAGCCACCAGGGCAGACGGCCGACGTACTCGTAGGGGCCGAGGATGACGCCAGGCCGCAGCAGCACGGTGCGGTCGTGGCCGAACACCTCGGTGACGGCGCGCTCGCATCCGGCCTTGGTGAAGCCGTAGACCGACGGTCCGGGGTCGCCGTCGAAGCCGAAGTCCGGGCCGGCGTCGCTCGGACAGTCGAGCACCCTCGACTCTTCGGTCAGAGGTTCGACCGGCCAGCCCTCGTACACCGACACGGTCGAGATCAGCACGTACCGGCCGACGACCGGTTCGAGAGCCTTCGCCATCGCGAGCGTCTCGCGCGGGACGAAGCTGCTGGTGTCCACCACCGCGTCCCACGGGCCATCGGCGGCCAGCCGGGCGAGGTCGTCGGGGTTCGTGCGATCACCGCGAATCGTGGTGACGCCAGCTACCTCCTGTCCGGTCTGGCCGCGCCGGAAGGTCGTGACTTCCCAGCCGCGGGCGAGAGCATCTTCAACGACGGTGCGGCCGAGGAACCAGGAGCCGCCGAGCACCAGCAATCGAGCCATACAGTCATACTGGCGAATGCCTCGGCGGTTGCGCTATGCGCCCCGGTGACTACCGCGTCACCACCTCGCAATGACGAGTTGCTGATCGGACATGACTCGCAGTATCCGGTCTGGATGCCGAGCCGAGCAGGATATGCCTTTGTCGGTCACCGCTTCAGGGTGGGTAAGGCAGGTTCGACACCGACGTACAGACCTGGTAGGACGTGCCCCCAGACGGGTGACGGCGCGAGCCGCGGTTGTCCGATCGGGAACGCTTCGTGGTCGTGTCAAGGGGGGTGTCGTCGTGCGGCGCACGACATCGAAGTCAGGGGTCCGCATGGCGCGGGTCGGCGTGCAGTTGCGACGGAGCCGGATGACCTCCGAAGGCAACGACGAGCGAGGTGCGCGAGATGAGTGACGGCCGACACGCTCCCGGGCCGACCGCGGAGTTGACGACTGTGGTCTACGCGCACGCAGTGATCGCTCGTCTGCTCGGGGAAGAGTTCCTGCTGACACTGCGGCATCGCGAGCAGCGGTGGCACATGCTGCCTGGCGGTGCGATCCATTCCGGGGAGACCGTCTGCGGTGGCCTGCGCGCGCGCCTGCGTGAGGTGCTGGGTGCCGAGGTCGGCGACCTCGCCTTCCACACCGCGATCGAGGACGAACCGCGGCCCGAGGGAAACTACGTCAACCTGGTGTTCGACACCTCGCTATTGGGTGCCGACGATGTCGAGGTCGTCAGCGGCAGCGATCTGTGGGAAGCCGTATGGATCCGGTGGGATGACATCCCGGAGACCGACCTCTACCCGCCGCTGGTGCGGCGACTGCTTCCGGTAGGCACGCTCCGTGATGAAGCCTGGTGGCCACCCGAGCTCAGTTCGGCCCCGAACGATGACAAAGGCTGACCTCAGCGCTACTCGCTCACTCGCGTGAAGATCAACTACCGAGCGTTAACCCGCAGTTATTTTGTCGGCCTCCTCTGTAGGATTTGGACACACAAGATGATGATGCGGGTTTGTGACCGACGCCGGTAGCGTGGCTGGTTCATCTGTCTCGGCACGTTAAGGGGAACGTGCGATGCGACCGGGGCGTGGGGGTGCTGGACACCAACGATCTTGGTGTGCCACGCGGTCACTGCGGTCCCGCTGGCGGCTTGGAATCCGGCGTTGGCGGGCGATCAGGGGAGGGCTGATGCGCGCTAACGATTGGACGCTGGCGGTCGACACGTACAACATAGGCAAGCTGTTCCACAGCAACTGGGATCTTGCGGTGCTCGCGTTGTTGCGAGACGGTCCGCGCCGCCCACGCGACCTCGCGCGGATGGCCGCCGAGTGGCCATTCCTCGATCGCTGGAACGGCACGAAATCCACCCTCAGCCCCAGCCGGATCACCGAGGCGCTGCGCGTGCTCACCGAAGAGGGCCTGGTGTACAAGACCACCCTCTCCGAGGGCTGGGATCGCTCTGTCGAGTACGGGCTGACCGAGGCTGGCACCGAGTTGCTTCCCGTGCTGGAGAGCATGCAGGCGTGGCTGCGCCGCCACGCCGAGCTGTTCGAGAACGCTGACGGCTCCCCGCGACACCGCCGCGCAGGGAAGACGCGCTCCGCAGGCCGCCCACGAGCGTCGACGTAACGGAACGCGCACGGGCTTAGTCCACTTGCCGGTAGTTTGACCGCGCTCTGTGACCGAAGTTACTCCAAGCGGGTGGATTTCCCCGTTGACCGGCGCGCCGGTCAACGGGGCGGGGCTGGAAGTTGCTCACGAGACCGCGTACATGTGGGGTAATCGATTGCAACCGCAGGTCAGAGGGTTGGGAGGTGGGGTATGTCGAGGTTCGCAAGATCGACAGCGGAACTAACCGGACTTGCGGATCCGGTTCATGGGGCGCTACCCGATGTGGACCAGCACGCTCCGGCCCGGCACGGCGGATCTGGGGGCACCGGTCTGTCGGGGGTCGGTGCCCTCGATCTTCTTCTCGGTGATCGGCGGCCCGTTTGCGTTCACTCCGGAGGTACTCGTGGTCTCGATGGTGCCGTGGGCAGTCGGAGCGGCAGGTCTGGTGGCCGGGCCAGCGTTGCTGAGGCTCGCGGAGCGGACGGTCGGCTCGCCGCTGACGGTCCCGGGCCTCGGCCGCACCGCGATGCTCGTCGTGGTGTCGACGGTGACCGCGGCGCTGTGTTGGGCGGGGTGGTTCCGGTTCGGGGCGACTCCGATCTGGCTCGCGTGGTGCTGGGCCTGCGCGCTCGGATGCGCACTCATGCTCACCGACCTGCGTTGTCGGCGACTGCCGTTTCCGCTCGTGGCGGCGTTCGTGGGCGGAGGCGCGGTGGCTTTGCTCGGTGCCGCGGTGATCGAGGAGCGTTGGTCGCAGCTCGGCTTCGCCTGCGGGGCGGCGGTCGTGGTGTTCGCGCTGGCCGCGTTGGTGCAGGCGTGGGCACCCAACCACACGGGAGGTGGGGACACCGCTCTGTACGGGGCGCTCGCCCTATACCTGGGCTGGTTCGGCTTGGAGGGGCTGCTGCGGGGACTCCTGATAGCCAGCGGGCTCACCGCGGTGGTCGCGCTCGTGATCGCGACGTGCTCCAGACGCATGAATTCGCAGTTTCCCGCCGGGCCGCCACTGCTGGCCGGGGCCTTGGTCAGCATGCTGTTCGCGTAGCTGGCTAGCCGCGCGCAGCCGACGGTAGGAAGGTCAACTCGGACATCGATATCGGAAGCACTGGGGAGGTACTCGTGATGATCGTCGGCACCCGTCGTTGGTCCCAGCTCGTTGCCCTGGCAGGTGCGGCTCTGTCGCCCATGTTGGTGGCGGGCTGTAGCGGTGGGGATGCTCCGGCACCGACGTCGTCGCCGACCCTGTCGGCTCCCTCTCAGTCCCCCTCGGCGCTGAGTACGTCCGAGCAGGACCAGCGGCAGGCGGTCGAGACCGCATACACCCAGTTCTGGCCTCGGTCGTTGGCCATTCCGAATACGCCAGAGAATACGTGGCGGAACGCAATGGCAGCGATTGCGGTAGATCCGCAGCTATCCACGACTTTGGAAGCGATGCACCGCAATAAGCAGGTTGGCGTGAAGCCGTACGGGGATGTCACCACGCGCATCAGCCACGTCGAAGTCCGTGGTGACCGGGCGACGGTGATCGACTGCCAGGACGGATCCCGCTCGGGACAAGCGGATGCCGCAACCGGTGACCGGAAGACCGTTGGCTCACCGCAAATTCCGATCCATGCTCAATTGACCCGCGATGCAGCGGACGGTGAGTGGAAGGTCTCCCAGCTTGAATATCCCGGCGGGCAGTGCTGATGGACATCCGCAACGTATTCGTCTGCTCAGTCTGTGCGCTGACCTTCGTCGGCGGGACGATCGGACTTGCCGGGCCATCGCAGGCTGCGGACCAACCCAACCCCAATGACGATGGCCAGGTCATTGTCGTACCCAATAACACCGACCAGTTTGGCCAGTACGCGCCGCCCAAAATCGACATGCAAGCGCTGGAGAAGCGGGGGCAGGCTCCGGCCCGGCCCGGTGGCCCGCGGCCGAAGTCCGGTCAGGATCGGCAAGTCGGTGTTGGCGGGACTGCGGAGCCCCCGAGCGGAATCCCGCCCGGATGTTTCCTCGGCGGATTCGGCGTTGGCGCTCCACCAGGTGGTGGCCGCCCGGGTGGGAGCGCGTTCGGGATGCGCTGCCTGCCACCTCTTCCGGCCGAGCCCGCGCCAGAGGCGCCGGCCGCTCCACCATTGCCGACTCCGGCAGAGCTGGCGGCACAGGCGTTCGAGCAGCTTCGCCTTCCGCTGCCGGTACCGCGGCATTCGCCGGATGTGCGATTGCCGGACGGGCGGGACGCCACGATCGTCGGGGAGAACACCTGGGTGTGGACCGCCCGCGGCGTCTGGAAACCCGCCGTGCAACGGGTGCAGGTCGGGCCGGTCTGGGCCGAGGTGACCGCGACCCCGGTGGGCATGACCTTCAACTCCGGCACCGGCGGCTCGACGTCGTGTGCCGGTCCGGGCACGCCGTATGACCGCTCGTACGGCTTGCACGCCGCCAGCCCGGACTGCGGGTTCGTCTACACCCGCTCGTCGGTCGGGCTACCGAACGACCAGGCCACGGCGGAATGGGCGATCCAGTGGTCGGTGAGCTGGGTCGGCTCGGACGGCACCGCCGAAGTCGGCGGGGACTTCCCGCAGATGAGTTCGCGGGCCGCGGCCTCGTTCGCGGTCGCCGAGGTGCAGGCCCTGCGCGCGAACTGACGAACAGGACGTTGACAACCGCATTCTGCCAAGTATTCGGGGCTCGCATTCTGCGGAAATAACGGCAACAACATTTCCGGAATGGGGAAGGAGTTACCCCAGTGGGTACTGCTGTGTCTTTTTCCCGGCCACCGCAGCCGCGCAGCGGCAACTCGGTCGGCGCGGACCCGGCCGAAGGCGGCGAAGGCCCGCGAGTGCCTCGGCGGCGCCGCTGGTGGCTGCTCGGCGTGGCCGTCGTGCTGGCCGCGGTGGTCGCGTACGGCAATTACGCGCTGATCGCGGGGCAGGACGAGCGGGTCGACGTGCTGGTGCTGACCCGAGCCGTCGGGTGGGGCCAGCGGATCGGCGACGACGATCTCGGCGTGGCCAAGGCGGTCCCGGACCAGCGGCTGGCCTCCATCCCCGCCAGCGACCGAGCCGGTGTGGTCGGCCAGATCGCCCGCTCGACGCTGCCCGCGGGCACAGTGCTCGCCCCCGGCCAACTGTCCGCCCAACCGGTACCCGGGCCAGGCGAGCGCTTGGTCGGGTTGCCGGTGAAGCCGGGACACCTGCCCGCCCGCGGATTGACACCCGGAGATCTGGTCCAGGTAACCCCGGTCGCGAGCGGCACCGGCACCGACGCGAGCCAAGCCGTCGCGAGCACGGCCGGGCCGTTCCGGGCGCGAGTGCTCGGTGTCGGGCCGCCGGATTCCACCGGCGCGGTCACGGTCGATGTCCTGGTCGGCGCGGACACCGCGCAGGCCGCAACCAGCGCCGCCGCGGGCCAGGTGGTCCTGGTCCAGCTCGGCCCCGGCGCCTAAAAGCAACTGCTGTCTCCGAAGGGTGGTGAGGGTGTTGGCAATGATCACAATCGTCTCCGGCAAGGGAGCACCCGGTGCGACCACGACGCTGGCCGCGCTGGCAGCGGCCTGGCCCGCGCCGGTGCTGCTGGCCGACTGCGACCCGGCCGGAGGCGACCTCGCAGCAGGCTGGCTCAGCCAGTGGGTCGTCGACGGCACGATCCGCACCGACCTCGGGGTGCTCTCGCACGCCACCGCGACCCGGCACGCGACCGCAGGTGACCCGGCCACCCTGCTCGACCACGTGCAGACGGCACCTCCGGCCCGGCACGTCGGGCTGCTGGCCGGGTTGAACGCACCGGGCCAGCACGCCGCCGTCGGCACCGCTGGGTGGACGCGCCTGACCGCGGCGCTCGCCGCGTTCAAGACCACGACCGGCCATCCGGCCGACGCCCTGGTCGACGTCGGCCGCTACAGCGCGCTCACCCCGTGGCCGCTGCTGCTCGCCGCCGACCTCGTGCTGGTGGCGGTACGCCCGACCCAGCGGCACATCCTGGCCGCGCGCCCGCTGCTGGCCGAACTCGCCGAGCGGATCGTCCCGCAACGGCTCGGGCTGGCGGTCTGCGCCACGACCCCAGCGGGCAGCCGGGAAGTCCGCGCGGCGCTGGGCCGGGAAGCGGGCGTGCAGGCCGTTGCAGACACGCGAGCAGCGGCGGTGTTCTCCGACGGCGCCGACGCAGGCGCGCTTCCGCGCCGGTCGCCGTTGCTGCGCAGCGTGCGCCGCGCGGCGCGGCGTCTGCATGGCACCTACCACCAGTACACCCCTGCGGAACTGCGCACACCGGTCGCGCCGATCTCGCCGAGCGTGCTCACCGGAGGTGCTCGATGACGTTGCCGCACAACGGTTACTGCCCCACCACCGGCCCGACGCCCCTCTATCGTCCGGCCAACCCGTCGTCCCCGTTCGTCAATTCCCCGGGGACCGGGCCAGCAGCGCCGCCAGCGCCCGCAGCACCGCAGGACGGCGCTGCGGGCGGCTACCTGGACCCGCAGGCCGTGCGGGCGATCCGGGAGTCGGTCGCCGCTCGGCTGGAACGTGTCGCCGCTGGGGAAACGCAACTGGACTCGCCGTTGTCGGTCGAGGAGCAGCATGCCCGGGTGCGCGCCTACGTGGCTGAGGAAGTCACGGCCTGGGTGCAGCGCCGCGCCGCCGCGGGCCAGGCGCCGCTGCCGGTCGACGACGAACGGCGGCTGGTGCGTGCGGTGGTGGCGGCGCTGTCCGGGCTCGGCGCGTTGGAGGAGCTGCTGGAGCGCGAGGACGTGGAGAACATCCACGTGCACGGCTGCGACCACGTCTTCCTCGAACTCGCGGACGGCTCGATCGAACGGTGGCCGCATCCGGTCGCCGACACTGACGCCGAGCTGGTCGAGATGCTGGCGGCGATGTTCGCCCGCCAAGGGCAAACGTCGCGCGAGTTCAACGCCGGTCGCCCGCTGGGGAACATGCGGATTCCTGCCGGTGGCCCACTCGGGGCGCGGGTGGCAGCGGTGATGGAGGTGTCCGACCGGCCGCGGGTGGCGATCCGCCGCCACCGCCTGGTCGACGTTAGCCTGGACGACCTGGTCGCGGGCGGCACCCTCGACCCGCTGCTCGCCTCGTTCCTGCGGTCCGCCGTGCGCGCGGGGTGCAACGTGATCGTCTCCGGTGGCCCCGCTGCCGGGAAGACCACCTTGTTGCGCGCGTTGTGCCGCGAGATCCCCGACGCCGAGCACGTGGTCACGGTCGAGGAGGAGTACGAACTCGGCCTGCACATCGGCCCCCGGCCGTTGGTCACTCCGCTGGAAGCCCGCCCGGCGAACTCCGAGGGCATCGGGGAGATCACCCTGGACGACCTGCTCAAGCAGACGCTGCGGCACTCGCCGAGCCGCGTGATCGTCGGCGAAGTTCGAGCCGGAGAGGTCACTGCCATGCTCCGCGCGCTTGGGAACGGGGCTACGGGTGGCATGTGCACGCTGCACGCCATTTCCGCGTCGGCAGTGTTCGACCGGATTGGCGCGCTCGGGCAGCTCGCGGATCCACCGCTGGCGATCGAGGCCGCGCACCAGTGGACCGCCTCGGCGATCGATCTCGTCGTGCACGTCGCCCGAGCCGACCATCCCGGGCGTCGGGAGCGGTTTGTTTCCGAGGTGATTGAGGTCGGCCCGGTCGGTGATTCCGGCCGCCCGGACACCACCCGCATCTTCGGCCCTCGCCCGTCCGATGGGCGCGCCGTCCCGGCTTACGCGCCCAGCGCCGACTTGCTGGAGCGGTTGGAGCGAAACGGCTTCGACCGCGCCGCGCTCGACGCCGTCGGTTCCGGCACCTGGCACACCGCTGGCCTCCCGGATGGAGGTCTGCGATGACGACAGTGTGGCCCTGGCTGCTTGGCCTGGCGGCGGTGCTGGCGGTTGCCTGCGCCGTGGCCGCGTTCCTACCGCCTGCGCCGCAGCAGCCGGACGAGTCCGCTCGAGCAACCGTGCCGAGGGGGTTGCTGAATTGGCGAGCAGTCGTCGTCCGGGTTCCGTTGCGCCGGGTGTTGGTGGCCGTGGTTGCGGGCGCGGTGGTGTGGTGGGCCACCGGCTGGCCGGTTGCCGCGATCATCGCCGCCGCCGGAGTGATCACGGTGCCGATCCTGGCCCGCGGACACGACGCCCAGCGGCTCATCACCCGGCTCGATGCGCTGGCGAGCTGGGTGCGGCGCCTGGCCGACGTACTCGCGTCCGGCGCCGGTGGTCTGGAGCAGGCGATCGCCAGCTCCGCGCGCACCGCGCCCGACGCTTTGACCACCGAAGTGGAGACCCTGGCCGTGCGGCTGCACACCCGCGGCCTGGAGCAGGCGTTGCGTGCGTTCGCCGAGGACGTCGGCGACGAAGCCGCCGACGAGGTGGTCCTTGCACTGATCTTGCGCTCGCGCGCAGGCGGGCGCGGCCTGGTCGACATCCTCGACGCCAAAGCCACCGCCCTGGAACGCGAAGTGGTGGCGCGCCGCGACATCGAAGCCGACCGCGCGAAACCCCGCACCGACGTGCGCGCGATCCTCGGCATCACCGCCGTCCTGCTGGCCGGGCTGGTGTTCTTCGCCCACGAATTCCTCACCCCCTTTAACGATCTGCTCGGTCAGCTCGTGATGGCCGGGATCGGCGGACTGCTCTGTGCGGCCGGGTGGTGGATGCACATCCTGACCCGTACACGCCGCCCGGCCAGGCTGCTCGGCGCGGCCTCGCGCACCCCGGTGGGTGCGCCGAAACCGAAGCGGAGGGCGGCCGTGGTTTCCCCCGCCGGGGAGGGGGTGCCGCGATGAATCCCGGCTTCACTGCTGCTGTGCTGGGCGCGCTCGCCGGGATCGCCGTCGTGTGCGTGATCCTGGCGCTGGTGCGTCCCGCCCCGGTCAACCTGGCCGCCGCAGTCGCCGAGCTGGACGAGGCCGCCGCGCGCCGCGCTGACGGCGTGCCGCCAAGGAGTCGGTGGTCGACGCGGCTGGAACGAGTCGCCGGCTACTCGGCTCGGTCGTCGAGCCGCTGGTGGGGCATCCCCACCGCCGACCTCGACGTCCTCGACCAAACGCCCGAGCGCTATGTAGCCCGCCGCCTGGCCTGGGCTGCGGGCGCCACCGCGGTCGTTCTCACGGTAGCGGGGCTGGCGTGGTTCGGTGGCATCGGTTTTCCCGCCACGGTGGTGGTGCTGGCCGCAGTGATCGCGGCCGTGGCGGGCTCGGTAGTGCCGGTGCTGGCCGTGGGCGAAGACGCCGATAGGGCGCGCGAGGAGTTCCGCCGCGCGACTGCGGCCTACCTCGACCTCGTGGCCCAGGAACGAGCCACCGGCCGCGCCCCGAGCCAAGCGCTGGGCGAAGCCGCCGCGGTCGGTGACTCGTGGGTGTTCGCCCGAATCAGCCGCACGCTTGGCCGGGCGATACGCGCGGGGCACACGCCGTGGGAAGCCTTGTCCCGGTTGGGAAAGCGGATGGGCGTGGTCGAACTCGCCGACCTGGCCGACATCCTCGCCACCGCCGCCGACGGCGCCGCTATCTACTCCACGCTGATCGCCAAAGCCGGTGCGCTGCGCTCGGCCGCGCTCGCCGCGGATCGCGCCGACGCTAACGCCCGCTCCCAACGCCTGGCGCTTCCGGTGGCGCTGCTGCTTGTCGCGTTCCTCCTGCTGGTCATGTACCCGGCCATGATCAGGCTCCTTGCTGGAGGCGCGTAGTCGAACCGAGACCGAAAACCGTCGCGGGACAACAGATCCGCAGTTTACGTGAAGGAGATGACACCGATGCCAAAGAAAGTCGGCCACATAATCACCGGCACGCAGCAGCGCCCTGCGCAGCTCGTGCTGGTCTTCACCGGCCTGGTGCTGGCGCTGGCCAGCACTGCGCAAGACCGCTGGGCGCGGGTGCGCGCCTCCGGCGACCGCGGATCCGAGTCGGTCGAAAAGGCCGTGCTCGTGGCCATCGGCCTCGCCGTGGTGATCGGGCTCGCCTTCGCTATCCGCGCGGTAGTCCAGAAATACCAAGGCCAACTTCAGTGACCAGTGCGATCAGATCGCGCCGTGCCGGTAGCTGGCATGGAGAAGAAGAGTACGAAGGGAACGATCGGGATGGCTACGACCGAGGAGATCGAACGCCGTGTCGAGGAGGCCGACGCCGCCCGGAGCGCGAAACGCTCGGCCGCCGCGAAACGGATCGGCGAACTCGCCCAGCAAAGGGCCTCGATCGCGGAACAGCTCAGCAACATCGAGCGCGAACTCGGCGACGTGCTCGCCGAATCCACGGACGTCATGGACATCGCCGAGTTGGCGCGCTTCACCGACATCCCTGCGGCGGACCTCAACCGATGGCTCAACAGCCGGAAAACTAGCCGCCCCAAGCGGAAGAAGCCCGCCGGGCGCGCGTCGAGCACGAAGGGCGCCGCGAACCAGGCATCGTCCACACGAGAGATTTCAACGGCGGACGCGGCGGCCTCCCGGCGTGAATCTCCCGCGTCCGGTAACGGCTCAGCGAACGCGCCCGAGCCGGTCACCACGGAGGTGCGGTGATGCCGCTGCGCGGCCTGGGCAACGACACCGGCTCCGAGTCGGTGGGACTCGCCGTGCTGTTCCCGGTCGTACTGCTGCTGATCCTTTCGGCGGTGCAGGCCGGGTTGTGGTGGCACGCGGACGCCGTCGCTAACCAGGCAGCCCAAGCCGGAGTCGACGCCGGTCGCCCGGTCGGCGCCACAACCACCACGGCGGCGCAGGCGGCACGTTCGTTCGCCACCCGGGCCGGGAGCGGCGTGCTCACCGCCCCCAAGGTGCAGGCCGCAGTCACCGCGGAGAACGTTCAGGCCACTGTGTCGGCGACCGCTCCGCGCCTGCTGCCCATTCCGGGCCTGGACATCGAGGTCTCCGCCACGGCGCGGGCCGTGAAGGAGCGCTTCACCGTGCCCCTAGCCACGGGAGGTGGCTCATGATCCACGGTACCCGCCGTCCTGCATCGTCGCGGTGGTGGAGTGATGCGGGTTCGGTCAGCGTCGAGGCCGCCGTGCTCGTACCCGCCGTGCTCTTTGTCGGGCTGCTGATCGTCGCGGGCGCTCGTACTTCCTCGGCGCAGCAAGCGGTCGACAACGCTGCCACCGCCGCGGCGAGGGCCGCTTCGATCGCCCGCGGGCCGGCTGCGGCACAGCAGGCCGGAGCGGCGGTGGCCCGGGAACGGTTGGCGCGCGAGGGCATCACCTGCCGCGAGTCCAGCGTGTCCGTCGATGCCAGCCAGATCTCGGTCGGCCGCGTCGGGCAGGTCCGTGCCAGCGTGACGTGCCGCGTCCCGCTCGGTGATCTTGCTTTGCCCGTCCCGGACGGCACCCGAACGATCACTGGTGCCTTCACCAGCCCGGTCGACCCATATCGAGGCATCCCATGACCAGGCGAGTCGCGCCACGGGACGCCGGTTCGGTCAGCGTGATGGTCGCGGTCCTCGTGCCCGCGCTGCTGCTGGTGCTCGCCTTGGTGATGGACGGTTCGGCGCGGCTTCGGGCGATCGCCCGCGCCGACGTGCTGGCGGCTGAGGCGGCACGTGCGGCCAACACCGCCGTGGACACCCGTAGCTCAGCCGTGGGGGTCGACACCGCGACCGCCGCCCGCACCGCGGCTGATTACCTCGCCCGCGCTGGACACCCCGGCCAGGTCACCATCACCGGCCCCCGCGCTGTCCGCGTGACGGTCACGGTCACCGAGCCCACCACCATCGGCCTGCTCGGCGGCAGCGCGCAGGCCACCGGCACCGCACTGGCCCAGCTCGGCGTCGGCACCCGAGACGGCGGCCTGCCATGACCTCGCCCGCGGCTCAGCGGCTACGCGGCGTGCTCGCCGCGCTGGCCCTGCTCGCCTTCGTCGTCGGGATCCCTTGCGGACTCCTTGCACTCGGCGCCGACCCCGCCCGTCTGATTCCCGACCACTGGCCAGATCTGGCTCCGATCAGCCAATGGCCCGAACGAATCTGGAACACCCTGCGGTGGGCGTGGCTCACCGGCGACCTCGTCGTCGTCCTGCTAGTTGTCGTGGCGTGGGCGGGCTGGCTGCTGCTCACCTTGTCCGTCACGGCCGAAGTGATCCGCCAGACCAGGCAGGGAGTTCGCACCGCCCGCGGTGTTCTGGCCCGGGTTCCGCGCGGCCGATGGCTCGCCGGACTCGTCGCCGCGGCGCTGGTACTGATCTCCACCGGCACCGCCACCGCCCTGCCCACCACCAGCAGCCCCGTCGTGGCAACCGCCCCGCACCGGCCTCCACATCAGACGCACGCCACCGCCGAGCCGGTGCTGGAGCAGACAGACTCGCCGGCACAGCGAGCACCGAGCCGGACTTGGGTGGATCCGTCCGTACGGCCGGACTGTCCCCGGATCCCGGTACACGAGGGCGATACAGCGTGGGGCCTGGCCGAGTACCACCTCGGCAACGGCCGCCGCTACCACGAGATCGCCACCCTCAATGCCGATCGCATTCCCAACGTTCACGAGCTGTACCCGTACGACGTGCTCCTGCTGCCGCCGGATGCGGTGAACTTGCCCGCAGACGCCCCGAAGGCCAGGTCGAGCGCGTGGACCGTACCGGTGGAGCCCGGCGACACCCTCTCCGCCATCGCCGGTCGAGAACTCGGCGACCCCGACGCCTGGCCCGCGCTATTCGACGCCAACCGCGGACTCGGCCAGCCCGACGGGCGCGTCCTGCGCCACCCGGACCAGCTCCTGCCCGGCTGGCAGATTCACCTCCCGCCCGCCGCACCAACACCCGCCGCACCGCAACCACCCGCCGCGCCACCCAGCCCGGTCCCACCGTCGCCCGCGCCGCCGAACAGCGCACCGACAGCGCCAGCGTCACCCACCAACTCGTCGCGCCCGGAGCAGGACAAAGGCGCGCAGGCTGACCAGAACACGCCGGTGGAACTTCCCGGCGGTGGGCTAGTCGGGCTCGGCCTGGCGTTGAGCGTTGCGGTCCTGCTCGTCCTGGCTCGGCGGCGCCGCCGAGCTCGCCGCACCCCGACCGGCCAACTCACGCCAGTCGACTACCACCCCGGGCCTCCCGATCCCGCGCAGCCCGGCTCGGTGATCGCCACCCTGGACCACGCCGCGCAGCGCAGCACACACCGTCACGACACCGAGTCGGACGAAGACGAGGACGAGGATGCCCTCGACCGCAGCAACGGGGCCGACGCCCGCACGGCTGGACGACGCCGCGTCTGGCCGCCGCCCGCGCCGGGAATCACCGCCCACACCGGCACCACCGCCAAGGTGCTGGATCTGTCGGCCACGGCCGGGCTCGTGCTGACCGGTCCGGGTGCGCCACCCGCTGCCCGCGCCGTGTTGGCCACCGTGCTGGCGGTCGACGCGAGCTACCCGGCCCAGGCAGTGCTGGCTGACCCCGCCGCCGCCGAGCTGGTCGCCGGAGGCGCTGACATGGCCGCGCTGCAGCAGGCTCCCGGAGTCGAGGTCACCGCCGACGAGGCCGCGGCACTGGCGCGGCTGCGGACCGAGCTCGCCCGCCGTACCCGGCTGCGCGACGACGACCAGCTCGATGCCGACCTCCACTCCGACGAAGGCCGCCAGGAGCGGTCCGGCGAAAGCGCGGAGCCGGTGCCGCTGCTGCTGGTGACAGCCCGCCCGTCCTCGCAGCATCGGCGGGAGTGGGCCACCCTCCTCGACCAAGGCCGCCCGGTCGGCGTCCACGCCCTGCTCCTGGAGGAGCATCTTCACGAGGCCGGCGACTTCACGCAGCTGACCCTCGACGCCGACGGCACCATCACCGCCGCCCACGGCCCCGGCACCGAATCGGTGGTCGGAGCGCGCGCCGAAACCCTCACCCCGGCCGAAGCAGGCGAGATCTGGCACCTGCTGGCCGACGCCCGCACACCCGAACCCCGCCAACCCCGCGACGACACCACCCTTGAGGACCACGCGAAGGCGGACAACGCCCCGGGCGACCCGGGCGTGAACTCCGAGACCGCCGCCAGCGCCCCGCACGACACGGCGCACGCCACGACGGCGGCCGAGAATGAACCGGCCGTGGTGGTGCAGCTGCTCGGCGGGGTGCGCGTGCACGCCCGCCGCAGTCACGTCCGCGGCCTGCGTACCCGCGGACGCGAAGTCCTGGCCTACCTCGCCGCCCACCAGTACGGCACCACCGCCGACACGCTGCGCGAGGCCGTCCTGCCCGACCAGCCCGCCGCCCGGCTGCACGAGGCCATCTCCTACGCCCGCTCGGCCCTGCGGAAAGCCACCGGCGAGAACGAGGCGATGTTCGTGCTCGCCGAGTCCGGCCGCTACCGCCTCGACTCCGAAGCCATCACCGCCGACGTGTGGGAGCTGGAAGACGTCCTTACCCGCGCCCGAACCACCAGCGACCCCGACACCCGTCTGGACGCCCTGCGCCGCCTCGCCCGCGTGTGCCGGGCCGGAGCCCCGCTGGACGGCGCACCGTACTCGTGGGCCGAACCCGTGGCCGAGCACTGGCGCAGCCAGGCCGTCGACGGCCTCGTCGCCCTCGCCAGCGAAGTTCGCGAGCACAACCCCGACGAGGCGCTCGACGCGCTCGCCGCGGCCATCACCTGGGATCCCTATACCGAAGCCCTCTACCGCAGAACCATCGCGCTGCAACGCGACCTCGGCCGTCTCGACGCCGCCCACAGCACCTACCGGTGCCTGCAAACCCGCCTGCGCGAGATCGACCTCGAACCCGATCCCGACACCACCGCACTGCTCGAAAAGACGCCCGTCCCGCAGTGATAATTCACCGCTTCCGCTCTACATAAAGGTGTGCTCCACTGCGGTCCAGGACCACAACGAAATACTCAGCAACGGCAAATCAGGTGCACGCAATGAAGAACTCTATTTTCTGTCGACACAACCGCATCACCACACTGCGGCGACGGACAAGAAAGAGGCGTACGCCCACATTCCACTTCATCGCAACGAGCGCAAATCTTCCGGCGAATACTCGCGACACCGGCATCCCCAGCGAGGGAGAAGCAGCCGTCAATCCCGATGTCAGTGAGGGGTCATCCGGGCCGTCATCCTGGGTGTCGAAGGCACGTCGTCTTAAGGATGACCCCCCACTGACCCCCTTGCACCCCAAGGCATCGCAGCTCAACCCGCCTTGCGCCGAGTGACCGACGAGCCAGACTGGTCACGATAACCACTCCGTACGTGCTGCTCACCTCACATGCTGCTCACCTCCCTGCGGCTTCCGCCGCTGTTTTGTGTCGCATTCTGCGACACAAAACCATTCCGCCGAAAAACGGCAGAATGTCGCCTCAATTCGTGCCGCACGCTGGTTTCTTACGCGCGCGCGGGCGCGCATTCGCGCACGTCACGCGCGCTACGCGGGTAGGCAAAAACCCCCGAAAAACCCGCGCCCGGCTATTGCGTGCCCTACCGTGCCGAGCTAGCTTGGAAATGCCATCGGGAACGGAAACCGCAAAACCCGACAATTCCGCGCCCCGCCCGAAATATGCCCGAACGACAAACGGGAAAACGCATGAGCACGTACGCCCAATTTGTGACCGCGTCAAACCCCAATGGAATCTGGCTCGGCACCCTCCAGCGCGACAGCTACCCCGCGGGTGTGGCCGCGGTCGGCCCCGGGCGCCTAGCCCTGACCGCCACCGACCCCTACACCTTCCGGGACGCGGTCGAAGACCTGCTCACCGCGTGGGAAGACGACGGCCACGGCGCCGCAATCCGCCCGGAACATAGGCACGACACCCCGCCATGCTACGCCGACTACGCGTACGTTTTCGACCGCGGGCAGGTCTGGATACACCACCCCAGCGGCCGGTCGTGGCTACGAGCTACCGACCACCCCGACGTGAAGGCCGCACTCACCCGCAAGTAAATCCACTGTGGACACTTAGGAGGAATTATGGCGGAGATCATGCTCGACTACTTTCGGGTACTCGAAGGCTACGAATTCGTACCCGATGCCGACGGCGAAACGTTCCGCAGCCCCGGCGGCCAGGTGTCGGTGACCATCACCGACCGCGGAGGCTCACTAGCCGTCACCGCCCTCACCGGCGACCGCGCCCGGCTGATCCGCTGGACAACCCTGATCAGCGGCGCGCCCGCCGAGGTGCTCGACGTCACCCTGCGCGCGGCCGAACCCGAACTAGCCAACTATGTCCACAGTGGACAAAATACGGCGGCGGGAACCGTGCGCCCCGGGCGACAGTGGGCCAACCAGGAAATCGCGGAGGCGCTGACCCGGGCTGCTGACCGCCGGTACCCGGCCTCGCGTCCCCGCCCGCCCGCTGGCCCGACCGGACAGATCTCGGCGCACGGCATCTGAACCCGCGAGTCCACAGTGGATAGAACGAGGTGAAACGACCATGAACGAGGCGTTCAAGGCTGGCATGAAGGCGCTCCGCGAGCACATGGCCCGCGAGGTCGAGAAGGCGCCCGTGCCCCCAGGCGACGTGCTCGCCCGCACGATCACCCGGCGCGACGTTCAGCAGTACGACGTCTACTTCATCTGGGGTCCGGGCCGTGACATCACCAGCCGGACCGATTGCGGGCACGGCTACTACCTGACCGATTCGTGTCCCTGCTGCGACGCCGACGACGACACGGAAACCTGAGTCCACAATGGACCGAAGTCGCACGACCGCCCCCGTGAAAGACATCTCAGGTTGTTAGAAGTCAAGCCGTGTGGGCTGGAGGAGGTGGGAAGGCTTGGTGTTCGTCGTAGAGGCGGTCCGTCTGCAGGCAGTGGTGGAGTTGTCCGAGGAATTTGTTGAACAGGTGGCGTTGGGCTTGGTGGTTCCAGTCTCCGGCGGCGCGGCGGGTGTCGAAGTGGCGTCGTGCGCCGGGGCTGGCTCGCAGCGAGGCGAGCGCCCAGACGGGTCCGACTGCGGCGAGGCGGCGGTTTTTGATGTGGCGGTGCGAGACCACGGTTTTTCGGCCGCTGGCGCGGGTGATCGGTGCGGATCCGGCGTAGGCCTTCAGTCCGCGGGGATCGGTGAAGCGGGTGCGGTCGTCTCCGATTTCGGCGAGCACCCGGGCGCCGGCCAGCAGTCCGAGGCCGGGGAAGCTGGTGATGATCGTGGCGTCCGGGTGCCGTGGAGGCGGTCGACGTCGGCATCGACGTTGCGGCGGCGTCCGGCCTTGGTCAGCAGTGTCCGCAGCCGGGCGCGGGTCAGTGTCGCTGCGAGCGCGGGTGTCGGGGCGGCGGCGAGGACGGTGCGGGCGTCGCGGCGGGCCAGGCCGCCCTCGGGCTGTCCGGCGAACGCTTCCAGCGCCGCGGGGTAGAACTCCTTGAGCAGCGACCGGAGCTGGTTGCCCAGCTGCTGGCGGGCCCAGACCGCGTCCTGTTGCGCTCGTGCCAGCACCCGCACCGCTTGGGCCAGTTCGGTGTCGGCCGGCAGCGGTCGGTGCGCGGCCGCGTCGGTGCGCACGATGTTGGCCAGCAGCGCGGCGTCCGCGGCGTCGGACTTCGCGCCCGACACCTGGTGCCGGGCCCGGTAGCGCGATGCCGAGAGGGGGTTGATCGCGTAAATGGTGCGGCCGGTGGAGCGCAGCGCGGCGACGAGCAGCCCGTGGTCGGTTTCGATGCCGACCGGGATCTGCGCGTCGGCGGTGTCTCCGGCCTCGGCGAGCAGGTCGAGCAGCCGGGCGAACCCGGTGGCGTCGTCGCCGATGCGGGCTTTGGCGATCACGGTTGCGGTGTCGTCGATGATGGCGACGTCGTGGTGGGATTCGGCCCAGTCGATGCCGCAGAACAGTGTCAAACCGTCACGTTTCCTTTCCTGTTGCTGCTGCTCACGGGTCCAGGCGGGGTCACGCAGCGCCCTAATCGCGGGACTCGGCGGTCCGTCATCTCAGTAGCCGTTCGTGACTCCAGCACACCGCAGGGTCCTCGTTCTGTCGAAGAGCTCGAAGCTCGGGAACACATCGAGAGGTCACCTCCTGCGGCGGACTCGGGCCACGACATCCCACCACCACGATCACCAGTCCACCGGCGGACGCGCCGTTCTTTCACAAGTCGTCGAACGACGGGAACCCACAGGCGTCGCCCGCCGGCGGACCAGCACCAACCGACCCGGTCACGAGCCGGAAGAACTATCCCTACTACCGATTAGGAACGCCCATGTCCGCCACCGTTACGCCGACAACCGACCACACGCCCGGGGTCCACCCGTGCGGGGCGCCCCTGCCGGACCGTGACCGGCCCCAGGACGACGGGAACGGCGGGTGGGTGTGTGACGGGTTCACCGAGCCGCGCCCGACCGAGGCCCGCGCGGCGCCACGCGTGGAGCGGGGTGATGTGGTGCCCGGTGGCTTGATCGTGGTCGCGGTCGAGTCCGTCGGCCCCGGCAGCGTGGAGGGCTGCTGGGATTGCGGACGCGCCCTGGTCGGGGGCGAGGTGGTGGTGCGGGTGTGCGAGCTGGCCGCGCCGGAGGAGCGCTACGTCCTGCACCGGCACTGCGTCGAGCTGCGCTACCAGGACCGGCCCCGCTACGTGCCCGTGCGCGAGCACGACGAGGCCCTTGTCCGGGTCGGCAGGGCGATGGATGCCCTCGCCGAGCTGAACGTCCCCGGAGGTGAGTTCGAGGGGCTGATCGACGAGCTGGCCGACGCCTTCGGCGCGCTGCGCGCCCTCGTCGAAAGCTGACACAGCGTGATCGTGTATCGGGCAACGCGGACACACCTGGAGTCCACATTAGACGGTGGACTCCAGGTGTGTTCGTGCGTGCCCTCGCCCTGGCGAGCTGCTGCCCCGGCCCTGGCCACGGGTCTTGTGCCGGGTGTCGCTTGAAACGTTGCTGCCCCGGTGGCCAGGGGTGGGCCGTCGGGGCAGCAACGCGCGCCGTTTAGGCGGTCCAGGTGAAGGTCGCAGGGGTGTCGCCGTCGTCGGCCGGGGTGATGGTGATCGTCCACTCCCAGTCGCACCCTACGCGGCCGGGCAGCTTGCGGTTGTCGTAGCGGCGCCCGCACCGCATTTTCAACGGCCGGTCGGGCACCAGCCAGTGGTAGGCCAGCAGGGCGACGTCGACCCAGGTTCGGCACCCGCAGCACGGGTAGGTCAGCACGGCGTAGCGGATCCTGTTGCGGCGCAGGAGAACGGCGGGCTCGGTGGTGGTGTCGCCACGCCGGCAGGTGCGGCGGGTCACCGCTGCTACCCTCGTTCGACGGTCGCGTGGGTGATCCACGCGGAACGGATGTCCTCGACCAGCCGACCGGTCTCGCGGTCGTGCACGCTGATCAGCGACCCGATTCCGATCACCGGCCCGGACACCCGGCGCGGCACGTCGGCGGCGCCGGTGGGCCGTGGGAATCATGGCGACGACGGCGAGTTCGTCGCTGCGGTCGGTGCCGCGGTGGGCCGCCCGCAACAGGGGCAGCGGGTAGGGCGGGTTGGCCTGCATGGGAAGTCCCTCCTTCGACGGGGTATCGATCGGAATGCCGGACCGGGGCGCCGCCGGGTAGTCGGCGGCGCCCCGGTCCGAGTGGTGGGTCAGTCGGTGGCGAGCTGGTAGCGGCGCGGCTCTTCCTGGGTCAGTACGACCACGCCGTTCTCGGTGAGCTTGTCCAGCGCGTTGCGCACCGCCCCGGAGGATCGGCCCAGCTTGCGGCCGATCTCGCCCGCGGTGTAGGCGTTGTCGCGTCGATCCGGCTCGGACAGGAAGTCCTCGGCCAGGCCGTGCAGCGCGCCCTTGGGCAGCCTGCCGGTCGGCGGGGCGTCGGTGACCGACTTCGCCGTAGTGGCCTTGATTTCGGCGGTGTCGGCCTTCTTGCGCCGCGGCGCGGTCGTGTCGCGCTTGCGGGGCTTCGGGCTGTCCTCGACCGGCTCCGGCGGCGCCCAGCGAGCGGCGGCCTTGCGCCCGCCGTCGTCCTCGTCGGCCAGCCGCACGGCCTGCCCGTCGGTGGCAAAGACCGCGAGGAGCTTGGTCGCGGTCGATCCGCCGATGCCTGCCAGCTCGGCCAGCTCGCGGGCGGTCTTGCCCGGGTTGCGGCGCAGCGCGGTGCGCAGCTTGTCCGCGGCCGACGGGCCGCTGCTGCCGTTCGCGGTGGCCTTCGCCGCAGCGGTGGCCTTCGTCGTCTTCGGGGTCTTGGTGGTCTTGGTGGTGCGTGGCATGACGATGCACTCCCTTGAATCGGGTGTTGGGTTGTGGATGGTCATGCCCCCGGGGGCTGTAGCCCTCCGGCGCGCTACCGGGGTCGTTCGGGCTACGCGTCCATCAACGCTCGATCCCCGGGCGAAGTCAACGGGTCCGTCCAAACAAGACGCGCGTCTTTTTGTGTCGGCCGATTCCCGTTGTGCCGCTTGACATTCCGGCGCGAGTCGAGCGTCCATGTGGGCGCGCGGGAACCCGCGCAACACCCCCAAGGAAAGGACACCGCAACCATGTTGGACACCGACCCCGCGACCGCGAGCGAGCGGACCGATGGGGACTACGTGATCGGCGACCACTACGACGACACGGCGACCCTGCCGCTGCCCGACGTGGCCAAACGGCTCGAACGCGACATCCTCGACGTCCAGGGCGATGACATGATCGTCCGCGAGGCCGAATTCGAGGTCGCGGCCGACGAATCCGGCCCGCAGGGCGTCGTGCGCGTCGCGGTGTCCGGGCTGGCGACACCGCCCGCGCGCACCGGGGCCGGTAGCGACGTCATCCGCGACACGATCAGGGTCGTGTTCGAGCTGGCTAGCAACTACAACCGGGTCGAGCTGCTGCGGCCCGAACGGTGCCGGTTCCTCCTCACGGTCGACGTCATGTCGGACTCCGGCGCCGTTGTCGGCGGGTTCATCGGAACGATGCGTTTCCACGATTGGTGACCCGTCGCCGCGTGCCGGTGGTCGCCGTTCGAGACGAACGGCGACCACCGGCACCTACGGCCCGCGGTTCGTTGCGGCGCTTGACATTCCACGCGGAGTCGAGCGTCCATCCGGTGGCCGGAACGCCCCGGCAACACCACGACACGGAAGGAACGCCGACCCATGTATTCGACCCTGTTCGCCACCTTGACGGTGCGCGCCGGCGACTTTGGCGTGCACGGCACGTTCGGCTCGCGCGGTGACGCGGTGGTGGTCGCCGACTGGCTGACCGACGAGGACACCTTCGCACGCCCCCTCGTGTTGCACCCGCCGGACGCCGACCCGCTGACCACCCGCGCCACCGCCGAGATGACCGGCGACGTGATCGAACTGCCCACCCCCGTCGCCTACCTGCTCGCCGCCCACGACACCGACCCGGACACCACGGGCGCGGTCGTGGTGTCGCTGCTGATCGACCCGCCCGCCCGGCGGCTGGCGCTGTTCGTCGGCCCGTTCGCCGACGCCGCCCAGGCGCGGGCCTGGATCGCCGAGGCAGCGGGTGCCTCGCGGTCGGGCACGTACCGGGCCGGGTTGCGGATTCACCCGCTGCGCCGCGCCGACCTAGCCCCCGTGGCGACCGGGCCGGACACGGCGCCGGGTGCGGCCGAGAGGGTGGCCTGACATGACCGTCCGGCTGGAGGTCGCCCCTCCCGCACCCGTACGGGCAGAGGGCGCGCGACGTCTCACGGACCTACGAGTCACCGAAGCGCTGGCCCGCGAGGCCGCGGTGCTGATCGCCGACGGCACCCTGCAGGCGGTCCCGATGCGGATGCCGCCCGGTGCCTGGGCGATGCTGATCACCGCCGCGGACCGGTGGGCCGCCAGCGGCGAAGTCGTGTTGTTCGCCGGGGAATGGTGCGAGCACGAGTACCCGGCATCGGGGTGCGACGGTGACCTCGTCCTCCGGCTGGCCCCGCCCGCGGCGACCGAGGTGGCCGATGCCGACGACGACGCGGTGGCCGTGCGGCTCGCGCTGGCCGACCACGGCCGGTGGATGCCCGCGGGAACGTGGCCTCGCCTCGGTCGCGACTGGCCCGCCGTGGTGGCGCCTACCGCTGCCGCCATCATGGGCAGCTACCTCGACGCCGCCGAAGGCGATCCGCCCGCGCCACGGCCGGTGCGGGTATTCGGCAACCGGCCGGTGGGGCGCGTCGGTGTGCGTGACCTGCTCGCCGCGGGCCTACTGGGCACCGGTGACGAGCTGATCTACCGGCGGCCCGGTCTCGGGGTGCACCGCACCGGCCAGGTGACCGCGCAGGGCATGCTGCGCTTGGACGACGGTCGCCTGTTCACCACGCCCTCGGCCGCGACCACCGCGCTGGGCAGCCCGCACCAGAACGGGTGGGCCTTCTGGTGCCGCACTCGCGACGGCCGCACCCTTCTCGATCTCCGCAACGAATACAAGTCCACTATGGACGGACGCCATGCTGCGGGATGAGGTGCCCCGCATGACCCCGGGCGCGGCCTGCCGAGTGTCCACACCGGACGCGAAGCAGGCCGTGCTCGCCACCTTCCACCATCCGCACTGGACCGCACCGGCTCGTGACGAACCCGGCCTGCTCCGCCATCGCCGCCACGACTGCGAATTACGGGTGCGTGCCTCCGACGGCGTGGTGTGCTACGTCGCGTTCCACACCAAAAGCGAACCCGCCAGCCCCCGCCCGGCGCGCATACGGGCCGCACCGGCGCGCCGCCGCAGACGCGGCGGCGCCGGAACCATATGGCCCACCACCTGGCGCGAACTCCGCACCCGGCTGCGGGCAGCCGGATGCGGGTTGGCGCGCCGTGGAAAGCACTGGCACGTCGCGTTGCCCGGCGGTCAAACCTATACCCTCCCGTGTACCGCGTCCGATCACCGCGCCCTGCGCAACGCCGCCCACGAGCTGGCCGGACTCGGCGTTGACCTTCGCCGCCGGGACGAACATCGCCAACGGCGCGAGACAGCGTGACCTGGTCCCGGCCGGATCGCGGATGCTCATCGAACGCCTGGAGCTTGCCGTCTCGCCTACGGGGCACACAGCGGTGGGCCATTCTGCTGCCGGTAGAAAGCGACCGGGTCGACGGGTTGCCCGCCGGGCTCGACTTGGAAGTGCAGGTGCGGACCGGTGGACTCGCCTTGGTTGCCGACCTCGGCGATCGGCTGTCCAGGTTGGACGGGCTGGCCGACGGCGACGAGGTTGCGGTTGTTGTGCCCGTAGGTCGTGATCACACCCCCGGCGTGTTCGATGCGGATCCAGAGGCCGTAGCCGCTGGCGGGGCCGGAGGCGATGACGCGCCCGCCGCTGGCGGCCACGATCGGGGTGCCGATCGGCGCGGCGATGTCCTGCCCGCGGTGGAATTCCCCGCCCCGTGGCCCGAATCCCGAGGTGCAACGCCCCGCGGTCGGCGCGACCCAGCCTCCGCTGTTCGGCGCGGTGGGGGCGCAGGCCACTCCGGTCAGCGCGCCGACGATCTGCCGCGCGGCCTGCTCGTTGTTGGCGTACCGGTCGGGGAAGCCGGAGCGTTGCACGGCTTGCGCGGCGGGGGCGAGGCCCATCTGTTGCCAGTTCGGCAAGGCTAGCAGGTGCTTGTAGAACTGGCTGGCGGCGTAGGTGGGGTCGGTGACTTGTTGCGGGCTGCCCCAGCCCATCGAGGGGCGCTGCTGGAACAGCCCCAGGGAGTCCCGGTCTCCGTAGTTCAGGTTATGCAGTTGGGACTCGGTGACCGCCGTAGCGACCGCGATCACCCACCCATACTCGGGAACCTGCATCTGTTTGCCGACGGCGACGATGGTGGCGGCGTTGGCCATCTGGTCGGGGCCGTACCCGGCGGCCACGCTGCCGGTCGGTGCGCCGGTAGTCGTGCAGGCGATGACCCCGCTTGGGCCGCCGCTGGCCCCGTCGGTGCCCAGGACCGCGCCGAGGGTAGCGGAGAGCAGCAGTACCGGCGCGAGCGTCACGCAGCCCGCGGTCACGGCGATTTTCACGCTGGCTTTCACGCGGCCCTCCTCATCTGTCGGCGCGGGTGTGGGCGAGGTCGGCCAGGCGGTGGCGCTGGCGGGCGTGCAACGGCAGCCAGACCGGCCCGGCCGGGGTGCGTAGGTCGGCGGCGCTGGCAGTGGCGATGCGCCAGCCGACGTCCCCGTCGGCCAGTGCGGGTCCGGTGTGGTCGGCCGCAGCCAGCCGTTCACGCAGATTCGCCTCGCGGGCGGGCGAGTGGAGTCCGAACAGCACCCAGAACCCCTGGCGTTGCTGGGTTTTCCGCGCCGGGCGCGGGCCGCCCGCGCGGGCGAGCTCGGCGTAGCCGTCGAGTTTGTCGATCACGCGGGTAAGTGGTTCGGTGCCGGTGTCGTGCTCGTAGCAGGCCACGAGCTGGACGCCGTGCTCGCGGTAGACAATCAAGGCGTCGGGACGGGCCAGCCCGCCGCAATCGGCGATGGCGGACCGTTCGCCATGCCACAGCCGCAGCTCGGCGTCCTCGCTGCTGTGGGCGTGCGCGGCGAGTGCGGCGACGACGTCGTTGATGCCGAGCAGATGATTGAGGCGGGGGTCGGTGGCCAGGCGCAGCACCTGTTCGCGGACGCTGCTCGGTCGGGGCGGGGCGAGCCCGCGCATGGCGGCGAGCACGCCGTGCCCGGCGACGCCGAGGGTGTAGCGCCAGCCGGTGAGCGCCCCGTTCGCGGCGGGGTGGCGGAACCGATCGAGCACGTGCCAGTGCCACAAAGCGAGCAGGCGCCGCTGTGCCCGGTTGAGGTTCGGATAGGGCAACAGGTCGGCGATCTGGCCGCTGGTGAGCACACGGTGCTCGTCCAATAGCCGCAGCAGGGTCCGGTCCCGTTCGGTGAGTCGGGAGGCCAGCTCGACCGGGTCGGCGATTCCGCCGCGGTGGCGTATCCGGCGGCGCGCCAGAGGGCTCGTCTGGGGCGTGTTTTTGTTGTCAGGCATAGGAATCCTCCAGTAACGGCCTGCGGGGTGACGACCAGTGCACCCGTGGGGATGTGTCAGTCGAGGTCGCCGTCGAGATCGACCTCGCTGTTTTCGTGCGGGGCGCGGGTGGCGAAGGTGCGGCGGCTGCGAGCGCGGTCGCGGGTGGCCCGGTCGATGCCGTGCGCGCGGGCCGCGGCGCGCAACTCGTCGGCCCGCCCGTCGATCACCGAGGGCGGTGGCAGGGTGCGCAGCGTGAAGCCGGTGCTGTCGCGGTTGTCGACCGACAACCGGCACGCGGCCTGGAACTTGGCCAGCCGGGCGAGATCGCCCGCGTCCAGGTGCGGGCCGACATGCGCGGCCAAATGCCGCGCGTCGTCCGGGCTCACGCCGAAGAACAGCTTGTTGCGGGCGTTGGCGTCCAGCGCCTTGGCCACGGCGGGGGTGAGTTGGTCGAGGTGCTGGTGGGCGAGGACCCAGCCGACGTGGTAGCCGCGGGATTCGGCCAGCGCATCCTCGAGCGGGGTGGGCAGGTTGAGAAAGTTCTGCGCCTCGTCGATCAAGATGGTGGCATCGGCGCGGGTGTGCTCGGGCTGGTGCGAGCGCCCGATGGCGGCCTGCCACAGCGACGCCACCAGCAGCGACCCGACCAAACGAGCGGAATCTTCGCCGAGCTCGCCCTTGGGCAGGCGGGCAAGCAGGATGCCGCCGTCGAGCACATCGGCCGGATCAAACGAGCTGGTCGCGGTGCCGTAGAGGTCGGCGACGAACCGGCGGGCGGTGACCGCGCGCAGCTTGGACAACACCGGACCCGCCTGCTGGGCCGCGGCTGAGGGGGTGAGCTTGTCGTAGGCGCTCCAGAAGGCCCCGATCCCGGTCGGGTCTTCGCGCCGGATACGGCGGGTGGCTTCCTTGCGGAAGCGGGAATTGGTGAGCAGCAGCGGGATGTCGGCCAGCGTGGAGCCGGGCCGCCCGGTGAGGGTGTAGGCCGCGGCGCGCAGGGTGTCCTCGACGCGCGGCCCCCACCAGGCGGAGTAGATGCGGTGCAGCGTGGACACCAGGTGCTCGGCGACGGTCTCGCCACCAAGCCCGGCGGGGTCGAGCACGTTCAGTGCTGCCGGAGCGAGTTCTTCGTCGGGGTCGATGAGCACGAGTCGCTCGCCGGCGTCTTGGGGCATCCGGTCGAGCAGGTCACGGATGAGGTCACCGCGGGGCTCGATCACGGCGACTCCGCGTCCGGCCTCGATGTCGGCGAGCGCGAGGTGCAGCAGCTCGGTCGACTTACCTTTCCCCGTGGTGCCCGCGATGTGCAAGTGGTGGCGGGCATCGACCACGGGCAGCACGACCTGGCGGGCTGGCCCGGCGTCGGTGACACCGAGCGGTTTCGGCGTCCGGCGGCGGCGGTCATCAGCCGGGCGCAGCGTGAGCCGCGCCGGACCAGCCACCGCCGCGTCCGAGCTTCGGGGCGTGGATGCGAGCTTCTTGGTGGTGGGCAACGACAACCCCCTTTCGCTGCGGGCAGTCAGAGGCGGCGGGTGGTGTGCGGCGGTGCGGGCACACTGCGCGCCTGGCCGCTGGCCAGCGCATCGGTGCGGGCAGGCAGGTGCGCCAAAGCGGCCAACTCCCCAGCGGACAGCAGCGCCCCGCGGCGCAACCGCCGCCCCTCGACCACGACCCGCGGCTTGGGCAAGCGGTGGCGGGCCAGGGCGTTACGCCCCGCCAGCAACGCGAACGCGCCGAACAGCGAGTCAGCGATCCCACGAACTCGTTCAGCGGCCCGCTGCCCGTGATGAGTGGTGGCGACGTAGTACCGCAGCACCACCTCCCACTGCGGCTGCTGCTTCTTCGCCCGAATCTCGCGCAGTTCCTCGGTCTGCTGCGGGTCCAGCCGCCGCGGCGCCCGTTCGCGGGTTCCGTGGGCGGCCGCGGTGGACTTGCTGCCGGTGACGATCTCCATCAACTCGCGCACCAGCACCGACACGAAGCTGGCCAGCGCCGAGCGGCGTCCCGGGCGCCCGGAGTGCAACCAGTCCACCGTGCGCCGGTAGCGGCGCAACCTGCGTCCGACCGCGGGCCGGGCCAGGATCTGCACCACCGCCGACTCGCCCTCGGCGAGCTGCCCGGTCACCGCTTCCAGCGCCCGCAACGGATCGGCGGACTCGTCGCGCGGGTCGGGGACGCGCAGCGGCAGATGCTCGGGCCGCTCCGGGCGCACCGTGCCCCCGGTCACCACCAGCCCCGTCCGGCCCGCAGGTGCCGACTCGCCGTCCTGCGCGGACCGGGAGGTGGTGGGGTCGTCGTCGAGGACGAGGGTGCCGGGCCAGGCGGCGCGCAGCGCGGCATCGATCCGGGCGGTCGGCACTGGCCCCGGCAGCCACAGCCGGACGGCGAGATCCTCGCCCGCGGTGAGGTGGTATTCGACGGCCAGGTGCGGCACCCCGGCGACGAGTCGTTTCCAGCGGGGTGGGGCGAGGCCGGGCAGGTCCCACCACAACCGGCGCGCCCCGGCCACCGCGGCGGCGGGGTCGAGTCCCGCTGGGGGCAGCACGGTCACCACCCGCGCCCCGGCGTACCAGCGGCACCGCGCCGCGCGCCGCAGCCTCGCCAGCACGGCGAGGCAGGCGGCGGCGAGGACGGCGAGCACAATCAGCCACGCGAGGTGCTGCTGTATCCAGGCGTAGGCGCGTTCGGCGGCTGTGGTGAGCGTGTCGGCGATCCCGGACATCGGGTTGGTGATCGAGGCGAGAGTGTTCGAGGGTGTGCTCATGGTGCGAGGTCGTCCTCTTCGTCGGTCGAGATTCCTGACAGGAACTCCGGGTCAGTCGTGATCAGCTCGTCCTCGGCGTCGGAAGCCAAGGCGTGGAAGGCAACCCGATTCGTGCCGGAGACCAGGAGCGCTTCGCCCGGCCCCGCGGCCAGCAGATATGCGCGTTCCCCATCGCTGAGGCGGAAGGCGTCGGCGATGGTGTCGATGGCCTGGGTGGACTGTCGCAACAGCACCTGAGTGGAGGCATTGCTGACGATCGCCTTGCCCAAGTCGCTGGAGAGGACGTCTCCGGCGTCCTGGGAGACGAACGCCAGCCCGGCCCAGTACTTGCGCGCCGATTTCGCCAGCCGGTACAGGAACTTCGCGGCTTCGGGCTGGTGCATCAGCAACCACGCCTCGTCCACCACAACCAGGCGGCGGCGCCGGTGGTGCGGATCGAGCACGCGCCGCCACACCGCATCCAGCGCGATCAGCGTGCCGACGGACTTGAGCTCGTCGGGCAGGTCCCGCAACGAGATCGCTACCAGATGACCGTCCGGCGAGCGCGTGGTTGGCCCGTCGAACAGCCCGGAGAACGACCCCGACACATACGGCGTGAGCCGCGCTGCCAGGTCGGTTCCGGTCGGGTCGCCGGTCTCAGTGCTGTCGTCGTCGAGGGCGTCGGCGAGGTTGGACAGCAGCGGCGCGGGCCGGGACCAGGTGCGGCGGTCGGCGGTGATGCCGACCCGGGTGTAGGTGGCGGTGACCGCGCGGTCGAGCACCGCGCGCTCCTGCGGCGTCAACGGCTCGCCGAGCATGACGGCGAGCAGGGTGTGGAGAAACAGTGACCGGCGGGTCAACGCGTCCGGGATCCGTTGCGCCCCGGGGGGAAGGTCGAAGGGGTTCAGCCGAACGTCGGGTGCGCCAAGGTGGAGATAGGTGCCGCCGACCGCGTCGGTCAGGCGCTGGTACTCGTCTTCGGGGTCGATGACGAACACCTGCACCCCGACCTCGCCCTCCGGTGTGGGCCGGTGCGGATCCGGATAGAGGCTGCGCAGGGCTTCGAGCTTGGTGAAGTACGACTTCCCCGCACCAGAACGCGCCAAGGTGACCGAGTTGTAGTTGTCCTGGCCCCAGCGGTCCCACAACACCAACCCGTTCGAGCTCGCGTTGACGCCGTACAACCGGCCGGTGAGCGGGGCGTGCGGCGACGGGTCCGCGGCGGGCAAATCCGGGGACGTGAACGGGAAGCTCGCGGCGAGGGCGGGGGTGTCGAGGGTGCGGCGCATCCCCAGCAGGTCCACCCCGAGCGGCAGGGTGGAGGTCCAGCCCTGCACCGACCGCCACGCCGCAGGTTGCGCGTCCAGCAGCAGCGAGGACGCCAGCGACCGCACCTCATCGACCTCGGCGTCGAGATCCTCACGTGTGGGGGCGTGCACCGTTAGGTACAGCCCGACCCGGAACAGCTTGATTTCGCCGCGGGCGAGGGCGATGGCCATGTCTGCGGCGTCCGCGGCGGCGGCCTCGGTCTCAGGATCGTCCAGCTTGCCATTTTCGGCACGAGAATTCCGGGTCGAGTTCAAGCGGCCCCGTTGTTTGCGTAGCCGTGTGGCTGCGGTGGCGGGGTGGAGCGGATCGATGTGCAGTGCGACGTCGAGTCGTCCGGGGTAGGACAGGAGAGGCTCGAGCCACCCGGCGCCAACTTCGGCCGGGTAGCCGGTGACCGCGAGGGTGGCGGTGTAGCCGTCGCCCACACGCAGCCACCGCGGCCCGACCTCCACCCCGTCCGGCCCGGCAACCGCACCCACACCGGCCGCGGTCGAGCCGGACGACGGTGGACGACCGAGCGCGCGACGGGCGGCGCGGCGCAGCAGGGCGAGCGTGCTCTGTGAACTCATCGCTGTTAGACCTCCACGTCCTCGGCCGCCTCCGCGGCGGTACCGGTGTCGGCGGCGTAGCGCACGGCGGGGTGGCGTAGGTCGGGGTGGGCGGTGACTACGCCGGAGGCGGTGCCTGCGCGGGTGGCCTGGGGACCGCCGTTGGGGTCAGCGGCAGCACCGAGCACCGCATGGGCCTGGGCACCGTCGAGCGGGGCGACCACGACCTCGCAGCCCCGCAACGCACGGGCTGCTTCCTGCGCGCGCCGCGCCACGGCCTGCGCGGCGCTCGTGTCGCGCCCGTGCCGTCCGGTGGCCGGGTGGCGGAGGACGACCGTGACGTGGCGGCGCAACAGATCCCGGCTGGCCGATAACTCGCGCAGGAACTCCACGTGCCTCAAGCACGCCGATTCCAGCGCGGGGTGTGGAAGTCCGCCGGCCTCGTCGGCGAGCGCATCGAGATACGGGTCGAGGTCGAGGCGCTGGGCGCGGACCACGATCTGCACCGGACCGGAGAGGCTGTGCAGCCAGCGGGAGAAGCCGCCGATGAGCGCGTTCTGTTCCCCGGCGGTGCGCAGCCCGAAGTTCACCGTGGAGCAGGCCGCGGCGTGCGCGGTGCCATGCTGCGGACCGAGGTCGATCGCGCCCTCGGCCGAGATCGCCTCCGCTGGAAGCCGCAGCGGCGCGGGCAGCGGCCCGGCCTTCGCCGCGACCCAGGCGGGCGCGTCGGGCACGGTGTCGCCGCGCACGCTGTCGGCGGGAACCAGCCGCTTCGGACTGCGCTGCTGCTTGAGCGCGGCGAGCAGCCACGCATCCAAGGTGAGGCCGTCCCGGCGCACGGTCGCCAGAGCGAACGCGAGCCCGGCGATCGGGATCGCCACCGCGGCGAACACCACCGGCGACACCACGGTGTGCGTGGACTGGTACAGCCCCCACAACAGCAGCCCGGTCACACCGAGGATCGCGGCCTGCCGCGCCGTCAGACCGAACACGATCTTGTCCGGCTTCTCCACATCGGCGGGCACCCGCGCCGACATCGGTACGTCCTCATCGCTGCGCATCAGCGACCTCCCTTCTTCGGAGTGCGTGGTGTGGGTTTCGCCGCTCCGGCGCGCGGCGCGCCCGGCTGTTGTCGTGCCGCACCGGTGCCCGTGCCTGTGCCTGCGCGTGCGCGTGCGCCTCGGCGTGCCGCGCTCGGGGTGGAGGGTGCGGTGCCGGGGGCTTGGAACGTGGGCGCGTGCACGTGGGGCGACGAGTTCCGCCGAGCCGCCGAGACCGCGCCGGTGCTGCGCGCCTGCGCGCGGGGCATGGTCCGGTCGCGGGCTTGACTCGCGGTTGCTGGGCGCGGTGCCCGCGAACCTGCCGACCGCGCTCCCGCCGCGGTGGCGGAGCGGCGTCGGGAGTCCGGCGAGCCCCAGCGGGTGGACTCGATCGGCGGTGCCACGCTCGCCGCGGACGGCGTGGTCGACATCGGCGCGGGCACATACGCGCCGGACTTCGGAGTGAATCCGCCGTCGCTGAGCGGCTGCTTGCGGTCGCGGGCGGCAGCCCGCGCGTCGCGGGCGGCAGCCCGCGCGTCGCGGGCCATGCGGGCGGGCGCTGCCCAGGCACGGGCGGCACGTTCCCGTGCCGCCCGTGCGGCACCGTGGGCCATCCGCTGCGCACCCGCACCGAACGCCGCACCTGCGCGGCGACGGGGCGCCGCACCGCCCGGACGCGGGCCGCCGGTCGGGCCACGACCCCGCGGCCGTGCTGACGCGCCACCAGAACCACGACGCCCGGCCCGGCGGGCGGCAGCGGCACCCGCTCCCTTGCCGACGCCGAGCATCCCGAGGCCCTTGGCGAGCAGCGCGTACTTGACGATCGAGGCGACCTGCGAGCGCCCGCCGAGGCCAACCTGCTGCATCACCCAGGACGGGATCTTGATCAGGATGAACAGCAGCACGACCGAAATGACCAGATTCATCAGCCCGCCCGACACACCGAGCAGTTGGCTGGAGCCGGGGCCGGAGGTGCCCTGGACGAAGAACACCTTCACGAACACGATCAGCGTGATCGCTTGCAGGATCTGGATCGCCAGGACGCCGAACAGCGCGCGCCACCAGAGCTTGGCGATGCCCTCGGTGTACGGGGAGGAGTGGCAGACCAAGGCGAGTGGCCCGGCCACGACGATGACGATCGTGATGGTCAGCCGCAGCACATAGAGCGCGAGCAGCACCACGGCCAGGATCAGCACGACGAGGGCGACCAGGATCATGAAGATCCCGCCCTGTTCGAGCTGGCGGTGGATCTCGTCTTTCACCCCGGTGGTGATGCCGGCGGAGGAGTCGCCGGCCAGGATGCCGGTCGCGATCCCGTTGACGAAGCTGAGCGCGAGTCCGATCAGCGACAGCGAGGCGTTGACCGCGATGAAGCCGACCACGATCCGTGGCAGCGTCTCCTTCAACGTCACCCGGGTCTGCAACGTCTCGTGCGAGGCCACGACGATCCCGCCGACGACCACGAACAAGATGAACAGCGAGTTCGCCACCCAGCGAGTGATGTCCCACAACTGCGAGATCTGCGGATTGCCCGCCAGATCCGGGGTAGTCATCGAGGTCCGGCCGACCAGGTCCAGAACCGGGTCCATCGCCGAGGTGACCAGGTTGGTGAACCACTTGTTGATCGCCTGCCCGGCTTTGCACACGATGTCGAGCCACCCGCAGTCGGTCGAGCCGGACTGTGGCTTTGGCCCCTCCTGCGGCGGAGGCGGAGGCGCCACTGGATGGTTCGGGTCGACCATGATCGGCGGCGGCTGCGCCGAGTTCGACGGCGGTGGCGGCGACGGGTTCCAGGGCTGCGGCGGTTGCCCCGGCTTCGGCAACGGCGGCAATTCTCTCGGCCAGCCCGAGTCCGGGTTCGTTGGCAACGGCATCGGCGGCTGCGCCGAGTCCGGCACTGCCACAGGAGGTACGGACGCGGCCTTCGGTGCCGTCGGGAACCGGAGTTCCGGTCCGGGGGCGGACCCCGTGGGCAGCGGCAACGGGGGCGGCTGCGCGTGCGCCTGTCCGGCAGCGACACCCAGAAGGGCCGCGACGAATGCGCACACCAGCCCCGCCAGGACCGCGACGCGCAGCCGTGCGGCATCCCGCCGCGCCCCCTGCCGACGCACAGGGGTGGTTGAGGTGATGGGCGTCGACATGGGTCAGCCCACCAAGCCCTGGAGGATGTTGACGATGAGCGGCGCGAGCATCGCCAGGCCGTAGCCGATCGCCGCGTTGCGCAGGCTCTTCTTCGCCCGCTCGACCTCGCCCGGGTCGCCGTCCGCGGCCAGGTAGCGGACGCCGCCGATCGTCAGGAAGAGGGTGGCCAGACCGACCAGCAGACCGATCAGGAAGTTCCGCAGGTTCGTGATGACCTGATCCAGCGACCCAGGTGGCGCGGCGACGACGAGCGGGTCGGCCGACGCTGGGGTGGCGGCGACGAGTAGCACCGCGAGGACGGCGCCGAGGAGGGTGACGGTGTGTGGCTTGCGTGAGTGCGTGCCGCGCGGGTGGCGCGGTGATCGAAGAGACATCCAGGTTCCCTCCCGAGGACACCGGTGGCGGGTGGGCGAGGTGGATGCGAGGGGAATCAGGGAGCCGGTCACCGGCCCAGCGGCCTGCTGTGCCCAGCGGATGCGGCGGTGGCGGGCACCTGCCGCGGTGCACGTCTGCCCGGTTCTCGACCTGATTCCCCTCACACCGCTCTAAAGCGAGGGTTAGGCCGACTTTTTGCAGACGGATTTCGACTTCTTTTGCGGGCGCTCGGCACCGAGCCAGGAAATGAGCGCGGACTCGGCCCTTTCGCGGGCGCGAAACACGCGGAAATACGACTCGCCCAAAGATTCGGCGGCCTCGTGGACGTGCATTCCGTCCAGCCGCGTCGAGGCGATCAGAGACGCTTCGGTCTCGGTGAGGACCCCGTCGCGCATCGCCTCGGCGAGCACCAGATCCTCGTGCCCACGGTCGGGCTGGCGTGGTTCGAATGACCCCCACCGCGACACCGTGCGGGCGGCGTAGTCCCACTCCGCCGCGCGCAACTTTGCCCCGGCGCGCTGGGCCGCCCACACCAACCGCGGCCCCAGCGCCCCCGCGTCCGGATCGATCTCCTTGAGCCGGGCGGTGAACCCGGCGAGTATCTCCGCGTCGATGTCCTCGACGTCGCCGGTGTAGCCGGTCGCCAGCTCCCCGGCGGCCTTGCGCAACCCGGGCATCGCGACGCCGACCGCGCCGATGACCCACACCGGATCGGAGGTCTGTGCGGCGAGCACCAACTGCCGCCACACCGCCTCCCGGGCGGCCTCGGTGGTCGTCCGATCCAGCAGCACGTTGCGCAACTCGACCAACGGCACGCGCCGCCGCGGCAGCCCGCGCCCGATCCGCGCGCAGTCGACGGCGAGCGGCTCCGGGCCGGTGCACAACAGACGGAACGCCGACTCCGCGGCGTCCATCGCCGAGACGGCCTCCACCGGCTCGGCGCTGGTGTCACGATCGCGGTAGTGGGTACGGGACGGTTGCGGGCGGTGGGCACCCGGGCGCATGGACGGCATCGCAGGACTCCCTTGTGTGAGCCGATCCGCGGGAAACAGCCGAGCGAATCGGCGTGGTCGATGACGCCGTCCATGCCGCCGGAGACCGCTTGCACTTTCCTTCCCTGTTGATCTTGAAAACCGGGGTGCAAGGAAACCGCAAGGGTTCACCCCGACCCGCTATCACCGGTTGCCGATCGGATCCGCGTACCGCTTGACCTGCGGTGCAAGGAATCCGCAAGGGGCCTGCCAAGCCGTCGGCGATCTCGCCGGAAAGTTCTGCAAAAATCTTGACCACCCGGTTGCTGAGCCGCTTGCAGGCTGGTTGCTTGCGCAGGCAGCACGCGGAGCAGGCCGCGGCGAAGTGCGCCGGGGAAGGCCGGACTGGGGGGTGAACGCCGCTGTGAGCGACCGCCCCTGACACCGCACCGTGACCCACGTCGGCAGCGCTCTCGGTGGAGCCGGGTGATTGCTCCAGCAGCACCGGGCAGACACGACGCAGGCGTTCGTCGTGCAGCCGTGCCGCGGCTCGCGCGGCGGTGTGAGTGGGCACCGGAGTCGTGCGTCGCCGCCCTGTCGGCCTCCGAAGTTCGCGGTGGCTCGATCGTGACGAGGCAAGGGCGTGTGGGTATCCCGCGCGGCGCGTCTCGCGGTCGGATGACGCCCAGGGCGCCGGGCGCCGCAGACGAGGTGCCCCGGGACGGTTGCTCGTTCGGTCTCGACCCGTGCACCCTGCGGCGCGAACCGGCGGCCCTACGTGCCCATCCGGAACCGCGGGCACCGGGCACCGAAGGCGAGAGCTTCGAGGGTGAATTCGCCACCGTGACCGACCCCGGTCCCTCGGCACGCAGTGCGAAGACTCGACCGGGGTGTGCGCGCCCCGCGACCGCGCCTGCTGCCGGGCGCGGACGCAGACACCCTGGCGGGCGCCCCCCGGGTGTTGATCGCCAGCGCGGGCGGCAAAGCTCGCTGCGCCGCCCCGAGACAGGGCATCGCCCACAGCAGCACGCCCGCCGAGTAGGGCGCGTCGGGCCGTCCGGAAAAAAAGTTCAAACTCGTCTGCAAAATCTGGTGCAACACCGCGCTTTAGAGCAGTGTCAGAGCCCGCAACCGCGAATTGCGAGGACACTCACGATGAGCGTTGTTCCTGTCTCGCCGGAATCCGCAACAGAAATCGAAGAACACCCACAACCACGCCCGCGGAAAAGCGCAGCAGTGCCGCTGGGAATCTGGTTGTGCGCACCCGCACCGGCCGACGAGCACGGCCTGCCGCCGCTGATCGAGGGCCTCACCCGCAGCCTCGTCACGCAGGCCGTGACCGCCTTCACCACGCGCGGCAACACGGTCGCGGTGACCGGTCCGGACGCCGCCCGGATCGCGGCGGTCGCCGACTCCGTCGGCGACCGCCGAGTCCTCTGCGTCGACCCCGAGACCGTCGCCATCGGTGGCCACCGCGACCGGGTCGGCGGTGGCGCGCGCACACCCGAACCCGGCTCGGTGGACCTGCTGCTGGCCGCCGAGCTACCCGCCCCGTGGATCGACACCGACGGCCAGCCCTACACCACCTGGGCGCGCTGGTTGGCGCCCGGCGGGGTGCTCGCCGTGGCCACCCGCAACCCGGCCGGGCAGGGCCGGTTCGCCGACCACACCGGGGCGGTGGTCACCGCCGCGACCAACGCCGGGCTGAGCTACCTCCAGCACATCATCGCCGTGCTCGCCCACATCCAGGGCGACCGGCTTCTCATCTCGAGTCCGCCGGCCTCGGTCACGCTGCCCGCCGACGCGGTGCACGCCGACGCGCACACGGACCTGCTCGTGTTCCACACCGACTTCGGAGGTGCCTGATGAGTACCTACGAGCCGATTCCTCAGCAGGCGCTGACCCGCGGCAGCGACGCGTTGGTCGAGCTCCCGGTGACCGTGTGGCCGACCGCGCAGCAGGCCCCGCGCACCCAGCGCGGCACCCGGTACGTGCCCGAGGCGACCGCGCATCCGGCGAAGATGTTGCCTGCGATCGTCCGCCACGCAATCGACACCTTCACCGCACCGGGCGACCTCGTGCTCGACCCGATGTGCGGGGTCGGCACCACCTTGGTCGAAGCCGTCCACAAGGGCCGCGACGCCGTCGGCATCGAGTACGAGAACCGATGGGCCGAGGTCAGCGAAGCCAACCTCGTACTCGCCGCCGACGACGGCGGAACCGGTCGAGGTGAGGTGCACGTCGGCGACGCCCGCCAAGTCCTGCCCGACCTCGCCGACCGCTACACCGGGCGCGTCGGGTTGCTGGTGACCTCCCCGCCCTACGGGTCCAGCGTTCACGGGCAGGTGCACGCCCCCGGGCACCGTCCGGTGCGCAAGCACGACAACCGGTACAGCCGCGACCGCGCGAATCTCGCGCACCGCAGCCTGCCGACGCTGCTGCGCGGATTCACCGACATCCTGCGCCGCGCGGTGCCGCTTCTTCAGCCCGGTGGGGTCGTCGCTATCACTACCCGGCCCTTCCGCGTCGACGGCGAACTCATCGACTTCCCGTCACTAACGTTGGACGCCGCGATCAACGCCGGGCTCGACCCCGTCCAGCGCTGCGTCGGACTTCTCGCCGGGCTGCGCGACGGCAAGCTCGTCCCGCGCTCGTCGTTCTTCCAACTCGACTACGTACGCAAGCTCCGCGACCGCGGCGTGCCCGCCTGGGTCATAGCGCACGAGGACATCTTGGTCCTGAGAGTCGGCCAGCAGACCGGCATGAGTTCTGTCGCGGAGCGGCCGACAGCCACCTAGGCAGGAGACGGTACCTGTCCTGCTGACGAGGACGTGGCCGCCTGATAAACACCGCGAGCAGGTCACGTCGGTAGGTGTCTCACCCTGATCCGCGTTCCGTTGTGTCCCCTGCGTGCCGAGTGACCGGCGCGCAGGGGACCGCGGGCCGTATCCACCGAGTCGTGGACGGGCTGAGCGATGCAGGACACCGCCGTTGCCGCGTACGAGCTTCCCTGGCTGTGATGCCGGGCCGCCCCAACCTTCCACGAGGGATTGATGATGCGCGCGAAGGATGCGGAACCGCAGTCCATCGAGGACCACCTTCTGTCCATTCTGTCGGCTGGCATACCGCCGACAAGTCAGCAAACGAAGAGTCTTCCGGTCGCGACGCTGCTCGAACCCGAGGGCGGCACGCTCTATTTCGTCGTGACGACGATCGACAGTCGTGGGCGACTGGCAGACCGGTCGCCGTTGCGCGTCCTGGGCTGGACTCCAGACTGCACGATCACCATTACGACGGTGGGCCGTGCGGTCATCGTTGCGACACGGTCAGCCGGGCCGGATGCCGTGACCCGCCAAGGCCACCTTCGACTTCCCGCGCGGGTCCGCCATGCGTGCCGTCTCAGCACCGGCGCGCGTCTGCTCGTCGCGGCATCACCGGACCGCGACCTCCTGGCCGCTTATCCGGCTTCCTCAGTCGAGGCCAGCTTGCTGGCCTACCACAAGACTTTGCGCCATCGGGATGTGCGATGAGTGACGCCGAGATCAGCGCGGCCCGCCTTCTGCTCGCTCGGCTCGGAGTATCGCCCGAAGAACTCCTTGCCGCGCCCTCCGCTGCCCGCGAGTCGATGCCGCTTATTCGTGACTACGTCGAGCGTGTCTCCGACGCCGTTCCTGCCGGAACTCGTCGCGTCTACGGCACGTACTGGCGGCGGATAGTCGAGGTCTGGGGAGATCGACGCATTGACGAGCCCACTCCGCTTGAGATCAAGCAACTGGCCGAAGACGTCCGACACCGGGTCGTGGTCCGCAAGAACTCGAGAGGCGGGCGCACCGCGGCCGAGCACCTGATCGCCGCCCTGCGTTGCTTGTACCAGCACGCCATCGCCGACGAACTACTGAGTGAGAACGACAATCCTGCCAAGCGGGTCGCCAAGCCACGAAGGCTGGCCAGCACCCGGCGAGCCATACCCGATACGCGACTGGCCGAGATCAACCACGCCGCGGGAACTACCGGCAACGATCCCGACCTCGACCTGCTCCTGCTACGCCTACACACCGAGACCGCGTGCCGCCGCGGTGGTGCCCTCGCCCTCCGGCGGCAAGACCTCGATCCGGATCAGTGCCTCATCCGGCTGCGGGAGAAGGGTGAGACCGTACGCTGGCAACCGGTCTCGCCCACACTGATGCGCCACCTGATCAGCCACCACGAACAGCGAGGAAACGGAGACCCGTCAGCGCAACTTTTGCGCTACGACAATGGCCAGCCGATCACCGCGAGGCGCTACGACCACCTGTGGCAACGCATCGGGAAACAGCTCCCGTGGGTTGCCATCCAGCAAGTCAGCACCCACTGGCTCCGGCACACCACCCTCACCTGGGTCGAGCGTAACTTCGGCTATGCCGTGGCCCGCGCCTACGCCGGGCACGATGGCAAGAGCGACGCCGGGACGACGTCGACCTACGTCCGGGCCGACCTAGCCGAAGTCGCCACTGCGCTCGCCGCGCTGACAGGAGAACCACACCCGCTCGCTTCGGAGAATGGGACTGCCGACAAGTAGGAGAATGATGTTCGGTATCGGCTCGAACTCGGGATGCTCCGGCCTTCGATTTAGATCCCGGTGTGGCCTCGTCCATTCGAGAAGTGATGAGCCCCGGCCTAGTGCGTCGGGTTTCCGGGACTGGTTCTATACCGTGCCCCGAGGTTCTGCGGCGTAGTCACGGACCGGGTAAGTGAGTGACATGAAAAGAGCGCCCGCCGCTCAACCGCGGCGACGAACGTCACCGGAGGAGCGACGGGGGCTAGTGCGCGGCCGGGCGAAAATTTTGCTGGCCGCCTTGAAAGCTGTCGATGAGGTGTCAGATCAAAGGGGTCCGTGTCTGCGGATGGCCGAGTGCCCGGAGAAGATCGGCGAGCCACACCAGGTGGTGCGGCATGGCCAAACTCTTGTCTTTGAGCAGATCTTCAAGATGCTGCCAAGATTCCGACAGTTGTCCGAGCCCGGGCTCTCCCGGCTCGGCGTAGGGGTTGTACAAGACGTCCGGCGCGATGGACCAGAAGTAGTCACGCTGGAGGGAAATCGTCTCGCCCTCGTCGTCGGCGATCCGCTGGATCAGCAGCTCGAAGGCTGTTCGCAGTTGCTGCACAGGGATGCGCAGTGGCTCGCTCACGATCCGTGTCCTCCGAGGATGTCGTTGACTTGTTTCCTGAACGTGTTGATTTCGGTCTCCAGATGGCGGACCCGGCCGTCGATGATGCGCTGACGGATCTCCGGAGTCGGCGCATTTTTCAGAATACCCTGGTTGTCGTAGGCGTCCGGGTTGGCTTTGTACTGGGCGAGCTTGGTTTCGTGTTCCTCGATGTTGCGCTGGAGGGAACGCACTGAACGTTGTTCCGACGACGTCAGCTCGCGCACTTCCGAGCTGGACTGCGAGCTTTCGGTCTTGATCGGTTCGACGTGATCGTCGCCTGCCGCGTTCATGGCCATGTGCGCGACGGCGGCACCCGTCATGGTTGCGCCCGTGGCGATTCCTGCTGCGGAGACGACATTGAGGGGAACGCCCGCGACCGCGCCGATGCCGGTGGCGTCCAGCACGGCACCGAGTCCCTCGCCGGCCGAGCTGATCACCGTCAGTCCGATGCCAGCTGCGGCGGCGACCACGTCGCCGGGATGGTTGACCATTGCGTTGCCGAACGATGCGAGGCCGTTGACGACATGAGCGCCGAGATCTGCGGCGAAATTGCCGACGTCGTCGAGCCAGCTCGACTCGGTGGGCGCTGGCTGCGCTGCGTCGCGGAGTGCCTTGGCCGCATCGTCGCCAGCCTCGGACAGTTGTGTACGGGCGCGATTGAGGATCTCCGTAGCGGCTTGGCGCCCGGCGGCACCCGGGTCGGTGAACTCTGGCGCGGGCTGGCCTTGAGCGGCAGCTTGTTCGGATGCCTTTTGATGCTCTGCTTTGGCTTTGCCGGTGGCAGCCTGCGCTTGGTCCCATCGCTCGATCGCTTCGCCGGCCTGGCCCTGAGCCCATCGCAAGGTCGCGGCGTAAGACTCCAACGCGCCCGCGCCGGAGTCCAGGGAGACACCGGCAGTGAACCATTTGCCCGGTTCGTAGGAGAACTTGTCGTGGAACGCGGTGGCGGCGGGGCCTGTCCACGAGCCGGTGTCGATGGACTGGAGGCCGTCCGCCGCATCGTTGGCGCGCGTTGCCCTTCCTCGCAGCACCCGAGCGTTTTCTTCGATAGCGGCAGGTTTGCCCGGAATCAGGTCTGTCGGATTGGTGGTCGTTCCCAGCTCAGCCATCCTCGACCGCCTTGACGCCCGGATCACCGGTCAGGGACCGGGTCGCGGACTCGTCGATCGCACGGTACGCCCGGACGGCCCTGCCCAGGGCGTCACCGATGGCGGACGCGTCGTCGGTGAGCACGTCGATGCCGTCGCTCCAGCGGGTCGCGAACTCCATCAGCGCATCGTGCACGCCCGCGTGGCCGTAAAGCTCGGCGTCGCCGCACAACCCGCGCAACTCGAAACCGTCCTGGTCGTGGACGCTCCCGGAGATACCGCGCGCCGCCTCGTCAACCGCTGCGATATCGACATGAAAACCTGGCCCATCCATCTCGTGACATCCCCCCTCAGCTGCCTTTGACGGAGTGCAACCCTCTCAGCAATCGACACTCACGGTAACCGGTGTCGCCTGTCTTGTGACGATTCCTTCGGTCGGAAGATATCAGGGGGCTGTTCCAAGATCTTGGAACAGCCCCCGGTGTCGCCGAAGCGATCAGGAGAGCGGATGCGGCTGTTCAGTGAGAGCTGCCAATGCCGCGGCGACTTCGTTGATGCTGGCGCGAACGTAGGTGGTGGTGGTTCCGGCCTCGCTATTGCCGTGGTCGCTGTGCCCGGCGTAGGCACGGGCTACCGCATACCCGAAGTTGCGCTCGACCCAGGTCAAGGTCGTATGCCGCAGCCAGTGGGTGGAGATCTGCTGGGTCGCCACCCAGGGCAGGTGCTTGCCCAGCCGTGTCCAGAGGTGGTCGTAGCGGCGGCTGGTGATCGGTTGCCCGTTGCGATAACGCAGCAGTTGCCCGTCGCGTGGCGCGTCACGGTCGTGCGCGTGTTGTTGCAGGTGGGCCATCAGCGTGGGTGAGAGTGGCTGCCAGCGAACCGTCTCGCCCTTTTCGCGGAGGAAGATCAAGCACTGGGCAGGATCGAGATCCTGCGGCCGCAAGGCGAGCGCACCTCCACGGCGGCACGCGGTTTCGGTATGCAGCCGCAGCAGGAGGGTGTCGAGGGCGGGGTCGTTGCCGGTGGTGGCGGCGGTGTGGTTGATCTCGGCCAGCCGGTCGCCCGCGACCGCACGGCGCGTCGACGGCAGCCGCGCGGGTTTGGCGACCTTACGGGCCGGGTTGTTGGCGGGGTCGATGAGTTCGTCGTCTTCGGCGTGCCGGTACAAGCAGCGCAGGGCGGCGATCAGGTGTTCGCCCGCGCTGCGCCCACCGCGGGCATTGCGGCGGGCGACAACGTTGGTCTTGATGTGCTCGACGAGTTGTTTGACCTGAGACGGTGTCGGCTCGTCCAGGCGGCGGTGCCCCCAGTGTTCGAGGAGCCGGTTCCAGTACGAGGTGTATACGCGGCGGGTGCCGTCGGAGACTGCGTCGGATACGACGGGGATGTATTCGGCGAAGGTCGGCAGCAGCGGCTGGGCGACCGGCTCGCTGATGAGGTCTTCGGCGGTGACGCCCATCCGGGCCAGCAGCAGCCGGGCCGCGTCAAGATCGGCAGCCCGGTCCGCTGACGCGCCCTGGCGATGTGCCGCGGTCATGCGGGATCACCACCCAGCAGCGTTGCGTGGCAGTCGGCGAGCAGCATGTCGAGCACCGTCGGTGGGTGCACCAGGAGCAGGTCGCGATCGGGGTAGGCGGCCAGCAGCACGCGATCACCAGAGCCCAATTCGCAGCAGTGCCGTACATGTGCCGGAAGGCGAAGGTGTCCCTGGCTGGTCATGCCGAACACGCCGGAGGGGTCGGTGCCGATTGCCAGCGTTCCGTGGGTGACGCTGATGGCCAGCGGCGTGCCGGCCACCCAGCCCAGCGCGGCGAACACCGTGCGGTCCGCGACCCGCCCGCGGCAGTCCACGGCCGCCAGCCCGTACACGGCGGTACCAGCGCGTGGTGTGGGAACCGTCGGCAGCGGCAGCGGCCGGTTCGATGCGACCCTGGCGGAACGCCCGCCCTGGGTACGTGTGGCCGGGAAAGCGACCGGATCAATCACCGCGCCGGTCATGCCCACCACCGCCGCCGCAGGCGTCGCGTGGCCCGGCAGAATGCCGGTTCAGGGTGTTGGAGTGCGTTGAAGCACCAGTACATTAGACGTAGCAGTGATGCCACGAAAGAGTGTCCGAGGGGGGACTTGAACCCCCACGTCCGTTAAGGACACTAGCACCTCAAGCTAGCGCGTCTGCCATTCCGCCACTCGGACTTGCTGATGAAGAGAGTATACGACGATCAGACACGTCATTTCAGGGGGGTGCGAAACAGCGCTGAGAGCTCGCATGATATTCTCATATGTTCTCAACATTCAGATACTCATTCGCATCTCTGCAGGTCGGCCCTATACAGGTCGCGTTCGAGCAGTCGCCAGCGCACTGCGGCGGCCCTCCAGATGCTCCAAGACCGTCCTTAACGCTTGAGCATCCCTATCGGCGACGGGCAGCTTCGCTCACCGGCAAGTCGAACAACGACACGTCCGCAGGCCCAGGCACGCAGCGAACTCGCACAACCCTCGACTTCTGGGCGGACAAATCCGACGAGACGCTCCAAGTAGCCGAACCTCCGATCAACCCGTATGGTAACGAACGGTTACAATCGCGCTACGCAGCGCTAGAAGATCGCAATGACGCGCTAATCTCGGCGCTGAGGCGGAGCGCTGAGGCGGAGCGCGGAGGAATAGGTGTCGGAGGATTGGGCGGCGGTCGCGAAGGCGATCGACATGCGGGTGCACGAACTCGGCTGGCGGCAACGCGAGCTGGCGGAGCGGTCGCACGTGTCGCAGGCGATCGTGCGCGAGCTGCAGCACCAAACGGTCGAGCGCCGACGGAGCGCGCGCACGCTCGAAGCCCTGTCGACCACGCTCGGCTGGCACTCGCCCAGAGGCACACCTTGGGAGGACAGGGCCGGTCCTGTCCATGCGGCCACTTACCCATGCGGGCCGCGGATGCAGTGACATCCACGGCCGTCTCGTGAGCAAGGAAACCCGCTTCCCATGGCAAAGCGGGTGCTCGCTCAGCGGCGCAGACCTCCAGGACGGCCCGGGGGGGGGGACGCCGGATCCCGGCTCCGCCGGGGCCTGGCTCAGGAATCCCGCATAGATGATCTTCACCAGGACCGCGTAAGCGTAAGGTCTATCCACGACCGCTGACCGGAAAGACGACACTGTCGTCCGGCTCGGCTTTGAAGGACACAGCCGGCCGGAAGCACCTCCTCAACGGCGGCACCTACGACGTCATCGACGTCCTGGTAGAAACCCTTGTGCGGAGCGGACAGCCAGCCACGAGGGCTACGCTGCCGACCATGGCGGCACAACCGCCTCGCGCCGCGGTCCGGGCCGAAACCTCGCCCCGAATTTCAGCAGTTCGCTATCGGAACCGGCGACGTGCTCACCGTTGCCCGGCAACTCACCGAACGCACATCCGGTGCCGACGCAGTGACGTCGTCGGATACCTGCATGCTGTTCGCGCTCCGGCCGGGAATTGCCGACGTCAGGCTGACTGTCGAAGTCTGGGCTACGCCACCGTCCCCTCCCCTGGCGCAGGTGCAGCGATTCACTAGCACGCTCCGGGCTGAGAGCGAACTTCTCCAGATCGTCTGATGTCCGCGATTACTCCGTCGCCGCATATCTGACCGAGTTGTCGCACGAGAACGACGATGTCTTCGACATTGACGTGAGAATGGAAAACTGGCTGGTTCGCCTCTGGTGATCTCCGCTGAGACCCGGCAGAGGCAGGCTTCTGCCGAGCAGGCGGCCCGGTCCTCCCGAAACTTTCTCGAGCGAATCCAGCGAGAGTGCTCGTGAAATGCAATTCCGCATAGGCTGGTCCACGTCTCAACGGTGGTCGTCTGGATAAGAGAAACTGTGGCAGTCGCCCGAAGCTCTCCGCGGTCATCGAGTGGGAACCTGGCGGATGGAAAGGTTCCGGATTTCCCGGCTGGTCGGTGGCCAAGCGAACTCGGTGCATCGTGCACCGGCCCTCGGGAAATCAGGTGCGTTCTGCAGTGGGGAGCCGCTGTCGCTGGCAGGAACAGTGGAAAGCATCGGCAGCGGAAAGAGCGAGAACCAGGGCGGTCATGACAGCTGAGGCATCCGGACACCGGGCCGCCCAGCTGTGCGCGGGATTTTCGCGGCCGAGGCGATTACCCGATGCATCGCACACCACGCGGACCGCGCGTGTCAAGGAGGGAACTATGTCGAAATCTGTTGAGCGCGAACCGAATACCGTATCGGCTGATGTCGTGGTCGTCGGCGCTGGATTCGCCGGGTTGACCGCTGCGGAACGGTTGGCGGACCTGGGCGTGTCCGTGCGGGTCGTGGAGGGGCGCGACCGGATCGATGGCCGGTCGTATTCCGGCGAGGTCGCGGGGTCAAGGTCGATCTCGGGGCGACGTGGGTTTCGCGGCGGCACACGGAGATCCGGAATCTCGCGAGCCGGCTGGGGTGTACTACGACCCCGCAGTTCGGCAAGGGTCTCAATGTTCTGTGGATGGGCGGGGAGCGCAGTACCTACCAGGGCACCATTCCCGAGATTTCGACTGAGGCCGTGGAGGACATGGGCCGCGTGCAAGGGATTCTGCACGAACTGCTCTCGACGGTCGACGTCGAAGCAGTCTGGGAATCTCCCGAAGCCGACCGGCTCGATGCGATTTCGTTCGGTGAATGGCTCGACCAGAACGACGCGCATCCTGGCACGCGTGCGCTGATGACCATTCTCAGCAAGGTGCAGTGGGGCTGCAGCCCGGGTGACGTCTCGCTGCTGCACGCGTTGCGCTACATCCGCGCGGCGGGCGGGGTTTCGCACATGCTGGACGTCGAGGACGGTCAGCAAGAGGAGCGCTACGCCGAAACCACTCAGGAGATCGCCACGCGGCTCGCCGAAAAGCTCGGCGACCGGGTGGTGGTGGGCACTCCGGTCTGGCGAATCGCGCAGGACGGCAGTGGCGTTAAGGTGAGCACCGACTCGGAGGTGATCAACGCCCAGTACGCCATTGTCACCGCTGCTCCCGCGCACCGGGCCGACATCAAGTTCGAGCCTGCGCTGCCGGAGAAGGGCGAGTGGCTGGCCAAGACCTGGCGCATGGGCGCGCTGAGCAAGGCGTTCGTCGCCTACGAGAAGCCGTTTTGGCGCAGCAGCGGGCTTTCCGGCGAGGCACTGACCGACACCGGCACCGTGTTCATCACGTTCGACGTCTCGCCCGACGACAGCGGACGGGGCATTCTGATGGCCTTCTGCGACCCCCGGGTGTACGACAACTTCAGCCCGGAAGCCCGGCGGGACCGCGTCGTCCGGCAGCTCGTCGATCTCTACGGGCCGCAGGCCGGTGCCCCGATCGACTACGTGGACCACTGCTGGGGCACGGAACCGTTCGCCCCGGGCGGGCCGAACCCCGCGGTTCCGCCTTACGCGTCCGGCAGTTACGGGAGCGCTCTCGCCGAGCCGCACGGGCGCGTGCATTGGGCTGGGGTGGAAACCGCGGGTGAGTGGGCCGGAACGATGAACGGTGCGGTCCTGACTGGTCAGCGGGCTGCTGAGCAGGTCGCTCGGCAACTCGGTGTCTCGCAATAATTCGCGCTGTTTCCTCGGGAGCAGGACGGGTCGGTCCTGCTCCCGAGGACTCCTCGATCAGGTGAGCCGGGGCAGCGACGTCCCGACGGCGGTCGCGGCCGGTTCCCCGCGGCCCGGCCCGCCTGGAATCCGCTCGCGTCCCAGGGGCAGCGGGTGCACCGTTCCGGAAGAGCGCGGAGCCGCGTGCGGTGCCCCTCCCCCGCCACGTCCAGCGAGTCCTCGACCGTGAACGGGACGCCGTGAGACGCCGTCGCCCCGGCGAAACCGCTGCGGGACAAGCGCTTGGCGATGCTGGACGCGGCGGTGCAGGATTCCGAACGCGCAACCGGTACGCCGCGTGCGCTCAAGTCATCAGCTCCGGCGGCGACCTGAATCGAAAGAGCGAGCTCAATTCCCCCTGCTTACCAGCGTCATGGGCCGACGCACTGCCGGTGTGCGCCTAGGATCTGCGGCTGTGGACGTGTCGCGCCGATCCAACGGAGTATCGACGGCGGCCGCGGAGCTGATCGAGCTTGCGGTCGCGCCGTCGTTGATCGTGCGCCACGGACCGGACGGTGCCGAGGTGGTCGCCGCCAGCACGGCGTTCAGCGCGCTGCTCGGCCGTTCTGTTCCGGCGGGCACCTGCTTGAGCGAGCTGTTCCCGGCTCTGCCCGCCGACGCGCTAGCGTCCGGCCGCGGACCGCGCGAGGTGAGTCTCGCCGGTGCTGGCGGGGAGACTCCGGTGCTTCTGCGCGTCGACCGGTTGCGGTCCGACGAGCTCGCCGGGCTGGTGCTCGTGCAGCTCGACGTCACCGCGTCGCGCTCCCGGGCGGATCGCGCGCTCTGGGAGAGCGAGCAGATGATGCAGGCGATCGCGGACGCGGTCGACGCGCTCATCTACCTCAAGGGCGCCGACGGGCGTTACCTGCTGATCAACAGTTCGTTCGAGAAAGCCACCGGGGTCCGCCGGGAGGACGTCGTCGGGATGACCGACGACGACATCTTCGGCGCCCGGCTCGGCCGCACCTATCACGCCAACGACCGGCGCGTTCTCGACGCGGCCCGAAGCATGATGTTCGAGGAGCTGGTCCCGGGAGACACGATCTACCTGTCGACGAAGTTCCCGCTGATCGGCGAGGACGGAAAGCCGTACGCGGTCGGCGGCATCTCGACGGACATCACCGACCGCAGCCACGCCGAGCAGGCCGTCCGCCTCGCTCGCGACGAGGCGGAGCGCGCCAACGCGGCGAAGACGGAGTTCCTGTCCCGGATGAGCCACGAGCTGCGCACTCCGCTCAACTCGATCCTGGGCTTCGGCCAGCTCCTGGAGCTCGACCTGCGCGGCGAGCAGGCCGACCGGGCGCACCGGATCGTGCAAGCGGGCCACCACCTGCTGAACCTCATCAACGAGGTCCTCGACATCACCACCACCGAGCACGTCGGCCTCGACGTCGAGGTCGAGCCGGTCGGCGCGGTCGAGGCCTTCCAGGAAGCGCTGGTCCTCGTGCGCCCGCTGGCGGAGGCCCGCGGGATCACCCTCGCCCGGGACTTCCACGGCGGCCTCGACACCGCGGTCGTGGCCAACCGGCGCCGGCTCGCGCAGGTGCTGTTGAACCTGCTCAGCAACGCGGTGAAGTACAACCGCCCGGACGGCATGGTGACCGCGTCCTTCCGCGCCGGCGAAGGGCGGATCCGGTTCCTGGTCACCGACACCGGGCGGGGGCTGACCGCCGAGGAGGCCGAGCGGGTTTTCGCCCCGTTCGAGCGGCTCGACGCCGGCGGGACCGAGGTGGAAGGGACCGGTTTGGGCCTGACCCTTTCCCGCACCCTGGTCGAGGCGATGGGCGGGACGCTGGGGGTCGAGCGGTCGAAACCGGGGCGGGGAAGCGTGTTCTTCCTCGAACTGCCGATCGCCCCCGGGGTGCGGCCGCAGCACGAGGCGGCGGAGACCGGGCCCGGCGAGCCGCTCGCCGACCTGTCCTCGGTGCACGTCCTGTACATCGAGGACGCCGACGCGAACGTCGAACTCGTGCGAGGCGTGCTCGAGCGGCAACGCGTCGCCGAGCTGACCTGCGCGAGGACCGGGGCCGACGGCGTCGCGCTCGCGCGCGTGGCCCGGCCCGACATCATCCTGCTGGACCTGCACCTCCCGGACGCCGACGGGGAGAACGTCCTCGCCCGCCTCCGCGCCCAGCCGGAGACGGCGGCGATCCCGGTGGTCGTCGTGTCCGCGGACGCGCTCGGCCCGCGCATCACCCGGCTCACCGAAGCCGGGGCCGCCGCCTACCTGACCAAGCCCGTCGACCTTCGTGCGCTCGTCCGCACGATCAGCGAACTGACCTCGGAGAGCCGCGGATGAACCTGGTGCGGGTGCTGCTCGCGGACGACCACCCCGTCTATCGCGACGGGCTGGCCGCGCAACTGGGAAGCCATGCCGAAATCGAGGTCGTCGGAGTGTCCGGGGACGGCGCGCACGCGCTCGAACTGCTTCGCCAGACCGAACCCGATGTCGCGGTGCTCGACCTCATGCTCCCCGGGGCCGACGGAATCGAGATCATCGAGCAGTGCGCACGCGAGGGCCTCGCGTCGCGATGCGTGATCGTCTCCGCGTACGAGGACAGCGCGACGGTCTACCGAGCCCTGGCTGCCGGTGCCCGCGCCTACCTGATGAAGATCGTCTCCGGGCAGACCGTCGCCGAGACCGTCCTGGCCGTCGCCGGCGGAGCTACCGTCATTCCGTCCGAGTTGCAGACGGGCCTGGCCGAGGAACTCCGGCGACAGGCCCGGCGGCAGGAGCAGCCGCCGCTGACCGAGCGCGAGCGCGATGTGCTGCGGCTCGCCGCCGAGGGAACAGCGATCAAGGACATCGCCGCCGAACTCTTCGTCGGCGTGACGACGGTCAAGACTCATCTTCAGCACGCCTACGAGAAGCTCGGCGTGAACGATCGGGCCTCGGCGGTGGCCGCGGCGATCCGGCGCGGCCTGCTCGACTGATCCCCCGCCACCGGCCGCGCGGAGGATGCCTTCCTCCTCCGGATGGCCGGAGCGATCTCCTCCCGAAGACCGTCCGCCGGGATGACCCAGGTCACAAGGGCCGCTCGTAGCGTTGTCCGCGGCGATCGACGGCCCGCCCACCCCAGCGGCCCGGTCGCCGGAACCGCATTCGCCGGTTCGCAGCGTCGCCGCCCAGTCGACGGCGGCCCATCCGGTCGTGTCCGCCGCACCCGCCCGCGGCGGACACGACCATGGCCATCCGAGGACTGCCCCATGACTGCCGATTCCTTCCCGGAGACCGAACACCCCGTCAGACCTCCGCTCCGCATCACCCGCACCGACGACCCCGCGGTCGTCAAGCAGGCCGCGACCCAGGACTACGCCACCCACGTCGTGCCGCTGACCGGCCGGGCAGGCCGGACGTCCCTGTCGATGGCGTGGCTCGCGACTTTCAGCGCGATGTTTTGGCTCTACGTAGCTGTTTCCGTGGACCAAGCCGTCGGCCGCACGAACGCCGTCGTCGGCATGGTTCTCGCCTCCGTGGTCTTCGGGCTCGTTCAAGCCGTGCTGGTTCGCTACGCCATCCGTTCCGGGCTCACCGTGGCCCTGCTTTCCCGACGGCTGTTCGGTTATCTCGGCGGCGGCCTCGCTCCGCTCCTGCTCGGCGCCACCGCGATCTACTACGCGGTCTTCGAAGGCTCGGTGATCGCGGTCGCGCTGCAGCGGTGGTTCGCGCCGACCAGCGACATCCGCATCTGGTACGCGATCGTGGTCCTCTACGCCGTGCCGCTCGTGATCGGCGGAGTCCAGCGCTGGCTCGACCGGCTCAACGGCGTGCTGCTCCCGCTCTATCTCGCCGGGCTCGTCGCGCTGGTGCTCGCCGCCGGCATCCAGCACGGATTCGCGTCCGGTCTGGCAGCCACGCCGGCGCCGGCCGGGCTCGCGCTTCCCGGCTGGGTCACCGCCTTCATGGTCTACCTGGGCACCTGGGTCCTGATGATGTTCGCCGTCGACTACGCCCGCCTTGGCCGCCCTTCAGACGCGCGGTTCCACTCGCGGGTCACCTTCGGAATTCCTTACTACCTGGCCACATTCGTGCTCAACGGCGTCATCGGCATCTTCGTGACCACCGCCGTCCTGCCGGGGCAGGCGGCCTCGGAGACCGGGGTCATCGACGCGGTGCTCGGCGCCCTCGGCGTCGCGGGACTGCTGTTCATTCTGGTCAGCCAAACCAGGATCAACACGGCGAACTACTACGTCGCCTCGACCAACCTGGAGGCCTTCGGCGAACGCGCGCTGCGGCTGCGCTGGCCCCGGATCGTCTGGTCGGTGATCGCCGGAGTCATCGTCTTCGCCTTCATGCTCACCGACGTGCTGTCCTATCTGCTGACCGCACTGGCGTGGCAGGGAGTGTTCGTCGCCTCCTGGGTCGCCATCGCGCTCACCCACATCGGGCTGGTCCGCGGGGATCGCGACGGCATCCCCGAGTTCCGCCCCGGCCGCCTCCGCAACGTGCTGCCCGGCCTCGCGGCCTGGATCCTCGCCTCGCTGACCGGGATCGGGCTGACCGAATCCGGCCGCCCCGGCACCTGGTACACGACCCTCGCACCGGCGATCACCTGCGTCCTCGCCGCGCTCCTGTACGCCGTCGGGACACGGGTCGGACGGTCGCCCTTGCTGCCTCGCGGCGACGACCCGCGCGACGAGGTCGACGACGTCTGGGGCACCCGGATCCGGTGCCACGCCTGCCAACTCTCCTACACCGCCATCGAAATGGACCGCGACCCGTCCGCCGGCCTGGCCGCGATCTGCGCGGGCTGCGCCGCGGAATCCGCCGATTTCGTCCGCGCCGCCCGTCGCGCCGGCGCGCGCACTGCCTGACCGGCCGCTCCGAACCCCTGCTGAAAGGACTGGACCAGTGCCCTACAAGATCACCGTCGACACCGGCGGCACCTTCACCGACGTGGTCGTGACCGACGCCGACGGCCGCCTCACGATCGGCAAGGCGCCGACCCGCGAGCGAGCTTTCGACGGCGTGCGCGGAGGAGTCGAGGTCGCCGCTGCCGAACTGGGCATCACCGCCGGGCAGCTGCTCGCGGACACGACCACGTTCGTCTACTCCACGACTCGCTCGACCAACGCCATCCTCGAGGGCCGCACCGCCCGCACGGCGCTGCTGGTCACCGAGGGCTTCCCAGACATCCTCGTGCTGCGCGAGGGCGGCAAGCACGACGGATTCGACCTCAGCGTGCGCTATCCCGAGCCCTACGTGCCCCGCGCGCTCACCAGCGAAATCCCGGAACGCATCGACTCCGAGGGCGACGTCGTGCGGCGCCTGGACGAGGACGCGGTCCGGGACATCCTCCGCCGGCTGCGCGCGCAGCACGTCGAAGCCGTCGCGGTCTGCCTGCTCTGGGCGATCGTCAACGGCGCGCACGAACGCCGGGTCGGCGAGCTGATTTCCGAGGAGCTGCCCGGGATTCCCTACACGCTCTCGCACGAGGTCAACCCGATCGTCCGGGAGTACCGGCGAGCCTCGACGGCCGCGATCGACGCCTCCCTCAAACCGATGATGAGCGCGCACCTGTCCGCCATCGCCGAGGATCTCGCCGCCGCCGGGTTCCGCGGGGAACTCATGGTCGCGACCTCGTTCGGCGGCGTGCTGCACCTGCCCGACGCCGCGGCCCGGCCGGTCGACACGGTCCGCTCCGGACCCTCGATGGCCCCGGTGGCCGGACTGACGTTCGCCCGGGCCGAGAACGACAACCGCGACGTGATCGTCTGCGACACCGGCGGGACGAGCTTCGACGTCTCGCTCGTCCGGGCCGGCGCGGTCACCTTCACCAACGAAACGTGGCTGGGCCCGAAGTATCTCGGGCACCTGACCGGAACAGCCTCGGTGGACATCCGCTCGATCGGGTCCGGCGGCGGCTCGATCGCGTGGGTCGACGACGGCGGGCTCCTGCGCGTCGGCCCGCGCAGCGCCGGCGCCGATCCCGGGCCTGCCTGCTACGGCCGCGGCGGGACCGAGCCGACCGTCAGCGACGCTGCCTGCGTCCTGGGCTACCTCGACCCGGACACATTCCTCGGCGGCCGCATGCCGCTCGACCGCGACGCCGCCAACACCGCGGTCGACGGGCTCGCCGCGACGCTCGGGCTCAGCCGGGAAAAGACCGCGGAATCCGTACTGACCGTCGCGAACGAGCACATGGTCGGCGCGATTCAGGACATCACCATCAACGAGGGCGTCGATCCCGCACGGGCGCTGGTCGTCGCGGGCGGTGGTGCCGCGGGCCTGGGCATCGCGGCGATCGTGCGCGCGCTCGGGTGTTCCTCGGTGCTGATGCCGCGATCGGCCGGAGCGCTCAGCGCGACCGGCGGCCAGTTCTCCGACATCGTCGCGGAGTTCACCGCCAGCCAGTTCGCCGACACCAGGTCCTGGGACTTCGAAGCGGTGAACAGCGTCCTCAAAGGACTCGACGAGCGCGCGGACGAGTTCGCCGCCGGACTGCGCGAGCGCGGCGTCGACGGCATCACCGTCGACCACCTCGTCGAGGCCCGCTACGCGTACCAGGTATGGGAGCTGGAAGTGCCAGTCGGCGCGCAGATCGACGACGCCGACGGCCTGGCCGCACTCCGGCAGGCCTTCGACGAGGCCCACGAGCGCGTCTTCTCGGTGAAGGAACCCGGTGCGCCGTTGGAATGCCTGACGTGGAAGGCGCGGCTGCGCGCCCCCGTCGGAAGCCGCGCGGTCGCCGCGGTCACCGAGCGCCGGGACGGGCGCGAACCGGTCCGCACGGGCGCGGACCGCGTCAAACCGGCCTACTTCGACGGCGCTTGGCACGACACGACTGTCGTCGCCGGCGGGTCGCGACCGCCCGGCACCGTCCTCGCGGGACCGCTCATCGTCGAGGAACCGACCAGCACCCTCGTCGTGCCGCCGGGCGCCCGCCTGCACGTCACGTCCGCCGGCAACTACCTCGTGGAGGTCTGACATGACATCCGGGACCCTCGACCCCGCCCAGATGGCGGTCATCGCCAACCGGCTCGACACGATCGTCCGCGAGATGACCAGCACGCTGCTGCGCGCCGGCCGCTCCTCGGTCATCGCCGTCGCGCGGGACTTCTCCTGCTCGATCGTCACCGGCGAGGACGAACTGCTCGCCTCCGCCGAAGGCCTGCCGGTGCATATCTTCGGCGCGCATCTGCAGACCGCCGAACTGCGCCGCCGGCATCCCGACCTCCGCGACGGCGACGCCTATCTGGACAACGATCCCTACGTCGGCGGCTCGCACCACGCCGACCACACGATCATGGTGCCGGTGTTCGTCGGCGACACGCACCTCTTCACCGCCGTCGCCAAGTCGCACCAGGCCGACATCGGCAACAGCATGCCCACGACCTATTTCGCGATGGCCAAGGACGTCTACGAGGAGGGCGCGCTCAACTTCCCGTGCGTGCAGGTCCAGCGCGACCGCGAGGACATCTCCGACGTCATCGAGATGTGCCGCAGGCGGATCCGGGTGCCCGACCAGTGGTACGGCGACTACCTCGCGACGCTGGGCGCGGCCCGGACCGGCGAACGCCGGCTCAAGGAACTCGTCGACGTCTACGGCCTCGAGCTGATCCGGCAGTTCGTCGCCGAGTGGTTCGACTACTCCGAGCGCCGGATGACCGCGGCGATTTCGGCGCTGCCGTCCGGGCGCTACGTGCGGCACGGGCAGCACGACAGCGTCGGGCCGCTGCCCCCGATCCCGCTCAAGGTGGACCTGACGGTCGACGCCGAGGCGGGCCGGGTCAGCATCGACCTGCGCGACAACCCCGACTGCGTTCCGGCGGGCCTGAACATGACGCGCTCGACGGCGACGAACATGGCGATCGCCGGGCTGTTCAACAACATCGACCCGACCGTGCCGCACAACGCCGGTGCTTTCCGCCGAGTCGAGGTCCTCCTGCGCGAGAACTGCGTCGTCGGGATCCCCCGGCACCCGACGTCCGCCTCGATGGCCACCACGAACGTCGCGGACCGGCTGGTCAACCTCGCCCAGTCGGCCCTCGGCGAAGCGGGCACCGGCCACGGCGTCGCCGAGGGCGGCACCGGCATGGGACCGGGCATGGGCGTCATCTCCGGGACCGACTGGCGGACCGGGATGCCGTTCGTGAACCAGATGTTCGTCGCCAACAACGGCGGACCCGCCTCGCGGGACTGCGACGGATGGCTGACCTGGATCCTGCCGGTCTGCGCCGGCCTGCTGTACCGGGACTCGATCGAGATCAACGAGCAGAAGTACCCGGTCCAGTTCGACTACGTGCGGCTGCTCCCCGACTCCGGCGGGCCTGGCAGGCACCGCGGGGCCAACGCGATGGAACTGGCCTACACCGCACGCGGAAACCCGGTCGACGTCGTGTGGACGCTCGACGCCCACGAGTCGCCGCCGAACGGCATCCACGGCGGCGGCCCCGGCGCCACGGCCGCGGCCGCGCTCCGCCACGCGACCGGCGAGGTCACCGACCTGCCGGGCACCGGCGCGATCGCCCTCGAACCGGGCCAGTACGTGCTCAACACGACCGCGGGCGGCGGCGGATTCGGCGACCCGCGTACCCGCGACGCCGACGCGGTACTCCACGACGTCGCCGAGGGTTACGTCACCCGCGACGCCGCCGCGGAGGTGTACGGCGTGGTCATCGTCGGAGAAGGGCACGCGCCCCGGGTCGACCATGACGCGACCCAACGGCGACGGGCCGCCTTGGGAGCAGTGTGAGCGAGGCGCCGTGGCCAACGGCAATTGTGGCCACGGCGCCATCCATTTCAACGCCGACCTCGGCGATTGCTTCGGTCTCTCGAGGAGGGATTTCCTGATGGCACTGGAAAGTTCGCGTCTGGCTTTTGAACGGGCCCGGCGCAGCATCGGCGGCGGGGTGGCGTCGGGGTTGCGCCTCGCGATGCGGCCGCATCCGCTCTATGTCCGCGAAGCACGCGGTGCGCACGTGTGGGACCTCGACGGCGACCGTTACGTCGACTACGTCATGGCGTGGGGACCGATGCTGGTCGGCCACAGCGACCCCCGCATCGTCGAAGCAGCCTGCGCGGCCGCGACCCGGATGCAGGTCGTCGGCACCGGCCACGCCCTGGAATACCTGGCCGCGGAAGCCGTCCTGGACGCGGTCCCGCACGGGCAACGACTGCTCTGGAGCAACACCGGCACCGAAGCCGTCCAAATCGCCCTGCGCCTGGCGAGGGCGGCGACGGGTCGGCGGCGGGTGGTGAAATTCGCCCGCAGCTACCACGGCTGGCACGACAGCGTCTACGCCGGACTCGCCGACACCGACACCGACCGGGCCCCCGCACCGGCGTCCAAAGGCCAGACGCCCAGCGTCCTCGACGACCTCGTCATCGCCCGCTTCAACGACATCGCCATGGCCGAACGCCTGCTCGCCGAAGCAGTGGAACGCGACATCGCGGCGGTGCTCGTCGACCCGATCATGAGCAACGGCGGCGTCGAAGCCCCGTCGGCGGAGTTCCTGCCCGCGCTGCGCGCCCTGTGCGACCGGCACGACGTCGTCCTCGTCTTCGACGAAGTGATCGCCGGATTCCGCATCGCCCGCGGCGGTGCCGCCGAGAAATACGGCGTGCACCCGGACCTGTCCGTGTTCGGCAAAGCCATCGCCGGAGGATTCACCCAGAGCGCCGTCGTCGGCCGCGCCGACCTGATCGATCAGGTGACGTCCGGCGTGGTTCATGCCGGGACGTTCAACGCCAACCCCGTCGCGTTGGCCGCCGTCGAGGCGACCATGCGCGTGCTCGCCGACCCCGAGGTCTACCTCGCGCTGGAACGCGTCTCCGAGGAGTTCCAGAACACCGTCGGCGCCGTGCTCGCCTCCGCACCGGGCCGGGGCAGCCTCAACCGGGTCGGCTCGCTCCTGCAATACGTCCCCGACGGCGGCGCCACCGGCCTGCACGGAACCGGTGGCCCCTGGAGCCACATCCTCGACGGCATGCTGCACCACGGCTTCCTCTTCATGCCCTCGGGAAAAGTCTTCCTCTCCACCGCCCACACCCCCGCCGACATCGACGCCACCGCCGACGCACTCGACAAAGTGCTCCGCCAGCTGTAGCCCGCCCATCTTCAGAAAGGACCGCGGATGCCACCGCCGTTGTCGTTCGAACCCCTGACCCCGACGTCGTTCCTCGATCGTGCGGCCGCGGCGCACGGCGACCGGACGGCGGTGATCGACGGGGACCGGCGCTGGACGTACACCGAGTTCCGCGAGCGGTGCACCCGCCTCGCCGGTGCGCTGGCGGGAATGAGCGAGGCCCGACCCGTCGCGGTGCTGGCGCCCAACACGCATGTGCTGCTGGAAGCGCACTTCGGCGTGGTGTGGGCAGGAGTGCCGCTGGTGGCGGTCAACACCCGGCTCTCCGCGCGGGAAATCGCCTACATTCTCCAGCATTCCGGGGCTTCGGTGCTGATCCACGATCCGTCGTTCGACGCCCTCGCCGACGACGCCCTCGCGCGGCTCGACTCCCCTCCCCGACGGATCCGCGCCGGGGAGGATTACGAGGCGCTCCTGGCCGCGGCCGAACCGGTGCGGCATACGCCGTCCGACGAATTGGCGCTGCTGTCGATCAACTACACCTCGGGAACGACCGGCCGGCCCAAAGGCGTGATGTACCACCATCGCGGGGCCTACCTGCAGTCCATGGCGATGGTCGGCCACACGGGATTGACGCCGTCGGCCGTGCACCTGTGGACCTTGCCCATGTTCCACTGCAACGGATGGTGCTTCCCGTGGGCGGTGACCGCGGCCGCCGCGACGCACGTGTGCCTGCCGAAAGTCGACCCCGCGCAGGTGTGGCGGCTGATCCGGGAGGAGGGCGTAACGCACCTCAACGGCGCTCCCACCGTGCTGTCGATGATCGCGTACGCCGAGGAGGCGGCCGCCCTCCCTGCGGGACGAACCGTCCGGATCGCGACCGGCGGCGCGCCTCCGTCACCGGCCATCCTGCGGCGGATGGAGTCCCTGGGCTTCGACCTCACGCACCTGTACGGGCTGACCGAAACCTACGGCCCCGCCATGATTTGCGACCGGCGCCCGGAATGGGACTCCCTCGAGGAGCGGACCCGCGTGCGGCTGATGGCGCGCCAGGGCGTCGGGAACATGATCTCGTGCGTCCCCCGGGTGATCGACGAGAACGGGAACGACGTCCCGGCAGACGGCGAGACCGCGGGGCAGATCGTGTTGCGCGGCAACAACGTCATGCTCGGCTACCTGGACGACCCGGCCGCGACCGCAGCGGCGGCGCCCGACGGCTGGTTCCGGACCGGGGACATCGGCGTGGTGCACCCCGACGGCTACGTGGAACTGCGCGACCGGGCGAAGGACATCATCATCTCCGGCGGGGAGAACATCGCGTCGATCGAGGTGGAACAGGCGATCATGGACCACCCCGCCGTCCGCGAGGCGGCCGTGATCGCGGTACCCGACTCTCGCTGGGGCGAGGTGCCCGCGGCTTATGTCACGCTCCTCGACGGACTCGCCGCGACCGAACAGGAGATCATCGACCACGTCCGGCAACGGCTGGCCCGCTTCAAAGCCCCGAAGTCCGTGACGTTCGGGGAGCTGCCCAAGACGTCGACGGGGAAGATCCAGAAGTTCGTGCTGCGCGAACGGCGTGCTGCGAGCCAGGCTGGCTGAGGGAGGTCACCGGGGATTCCTTTTTGGACACTCGCGCGGGGTGCGGTCGACGAGCATGATGGTGGCATTGGCCAGAAGCACTCCCAAGCTCCGGGCACCGTGGGCCGGTGCCCGGAGCTCGCGGCGCGGTTCAGGAGAACTGGATCCCGCCGTCGATCATCACGGACTGGCCGGTCATGTAGTCCGAATCGGGGGACGCCAGGTAGGACACGTAGCTGGCCACGTCCTCCGGGACGGAGACCCGGCCCAGGTGGATGAGGTCGGAGTACTTCGCGATGGCCTGGCCCTTGCGCAGGCCTTCGGATTCGGCCAGTTTCTCGTCGATGAGGTCCCACATCGCGGTGCCGACGATGCCCGGGCAGTAGGCGTTGACGGTGATGCCGTGCTTGGCCCATTCCATCGCCGCGGCCTGGGTCAGCCCGCGGACGGCCCACTTCGACGCGGAATAGTGGCCCAGCAACGCGAACGGCCGGTGCGCGACGATCGAGGCGGCGCCGATGATCTTGCCTCCCCCGCCCTGTTCGATCATCTGTTTCGCGGCGGCCTGGTAGCACAGGAACATGCCGCGGGCGTTGACCGCCATCATCCGGTCCCAGTCCTCCGGCGTCAGTTCCAGCAGCGGAAGAACCTGCGCGATGCCCGCGTTCGCGACCATCACGTCCAGGGAACCCAGCGCCTGCACGGTTTCCCCGACCATCGCGGTCACCGCGGCCGGGTCGGACACGTCCGCGGTGACTGTCGCGGAGCGGCGGCCGGCTGCGCGGATTTCCTTGGCTACCGCTTCCAGTTCGCCCGCGTTGGCCGGGATGTCGTTGACCGCGACGTCGTGCCCGTCCGCCGCGAGGCGCAGTGCGATTCCCCTGCCGATGCCCCGGGCGGCACCGGTGACGAGAATGTTCTTGCTCATGCGACAACTCCTTTGTCTTCGCTGGGATCCGGCAGAAATGTAGGCGGCGTTTCCGGGCTGTTCAACGCGGCGGTTGTCTCACTTTGAGACGCTTTTCCCGAGCGGGATCGAATCGCGCGCGTGCAGGACATCGCCGATGAAGAAGTCGTACAGCAGCACTCCGACGGTGCCGCCGATCAGCGGTCCGACGATCGGAATCCACACATAGCCGCCGGGGCCGGGCAGTGCGGCGTCGCCCCATCCGGCGAGGAACGCGAAGAGCCGCGGGCCGAGATCGCGAGCCGGGTTGATCGCGTAACCCGCGTTCGCGCCGTAGGAGAGGCCGATCGCGGCGACGGTGAACCCGATCAGCAAGGGAGCCATTTTCGGTGTCGACGCCGCGATCCGGCCGTCGATGATCGCGAGCACCACCGCGAGGAGCACGGCGGTGCCGACCACTTGGTCCAGCAGCGGTCCGAGCCAATCGGTGAAATAACGCGCGGGCGCGGTCGCGAAAATGGTGAACGTCGTGTTCTTCCCGTCCGCGCCGGCCGCCGCCTCGAACGCGCGGATGGCCGGGTGGTACACCGCGAAAACCAGTGCAGCGCCCGCGAACGCGCCGAAAAGCTGTGCTCCGCAATAACCAGGAACTCGCCGCCACGGAAACCGCCGCCGCAATGCCATCGCGAACGTCACCGCGGGATTGAGATGCGCGCCGCTGACGCCGCCCGCGAGCAAGACGGCGAACGCGACCGCGAACGCCCAGCCCCACACGATGAGCATCCAGTCGCCGGTGCCCTGGAAGATCACCGTGGGGCCGGCGGTACGGCCCGAGCCGGGCAGTCCGGCCACCGCCATGGCGACACAGCCGTCGCCGAGCGCGATGAGCACGAACGTGCCGAAGAATTCGGCGAGTAGGTCGCCGTAGCCGCCGCGGAGCCGCGCGAGGGCTCCCTGCCTGCGCAAAGGTGGTGTGTCGGTCACTGGTCCTCCTTGACCCGAAGTGCCGTTCGCCGCCCGGAGCCGTTGCAGGCGGGCAGGGTTGAATACCCGGGCGGCGAGGATTTCCGCTCCGCCGCCGCCCGGGCGGTCGTGATTTCGTCAGGCGTACGCGGTGTAAGGCACGGCGAGCGGATCGCCGTAGCCGCCGCGGAGCCGCACGAGGGCTCCCCGCCTGCGCAAAGATGGCGTGTCGGTCACAGACGGGCAGGCTTGAATACCCGGGCGGCGGCAAGGGTTTCCGCCGCCCGGGCGGACGTGGTTTCGTCAGGCGTGCGCCAGATACGGCACCGGGTCAGGGAGTTTCGCCTCGCGGCGGACCCTGGTCGCGAAGCGTTCGATCGAGGCCAGCGCACTCGCGACGTCGCGGCTGTGCACCTCGAACGGCATAGCGTGGATGGTCTCGCCTTCGGCGGTCGCGGCGTCGGCGACCGCGCGCAGGCTGTCGTGGTCGTCGCTGCGCAGGCCGACTTCGGTCAGGGTCGTTGGCAGTCCGACCCGGGTCGTGAACTCGACGAAGTCGCGGACCTCGGCGGACGGCGCGCCTTCCAGCACGAGTTGCGCGATCGACCCGATGTTGACCTTCTGGCCGTGCGCGAGCCCGTGGGTGGCGGCGACCGCTGTCAGTCCATTGTGGATGGCGTGCGCCGCGGCGAGTCCGCCGGATTCGAAGCCGAGGCCGGACAGCAGCGTGTTCGCTTCGATCACTTTTTCCACTGCCGGCGTGACCTGGGAATCGCGCACCGCGTCGACGGCCTGAAGTGCGTTGTTCCACAGCACTTCCCAGCTGAGCTTGGCCAGCGCGGTGCCGGTGACCGTGGGCAGCCCGCCCGCCATCGTCGCCGAGTTCGACTGGGCGGTGGCGCGCGCTTCGAGCCACGTCGCCAGTGCGTCGCCGACTCCGGCGGCGAGCAGTTCGACCGGCGCGTTCGCCACCACCTGCGAGTCGACGAGCACCAGGTCGGGGTTGCGCGGAAAGAACCGGTACTCCTCGAATTCGCCGTTTTCGGTGTAGATCACCGAAAGCGCGCTGCAGGGGGCGTCGGTCGAGGCCACCGTCGGGCAGTTCGCCCAGCGGATCCCGGCGAGGTGGCCCGCGGCCTTCACCGTGTCGATCGCGCTCCCGCCGCCCACCGCGACCGCCACATCGGCACCGGTTTCTTGCAGGACACCAGCGATCCGATCGACCTCCGCCGCGCTCGGGAGGCCGCGGAACGTCTCCCGCCGCACCGGCAGGCCCGCGCTCTTCAACGACGTCTCGACGTCGTGGCCGACCATTCCCCACACCAGATCGTCGGCGACGACCACCGGCCTCGCCCCGATCGGCGCGAGATATTCGCCGAGCCGCCGGATCGCGCCGGCTCCTTGGACGTACCTGCTCGGGCTGATCACGGTGCGCAGCGACATTGCTGATGCTCCTTCGGATTTGCCGAATCCATGTCCTTCGACCGGCCGGTGGCCCGATCGTAGGCAGGCGGCAAGCGGAGCGGCGCGACCTGCCGTCTCACTTTGAGACACCCGGCCGGTCCCACTGAACGTCGCTACGGCGCGGCTGTCCGCGTCACGAGCGAAACTGGCGCTGGTCGATCCCGTACTGGGCCATTTTGCGGTAGAGCGTGGCCCGGGCCATGCCGAGTTCCTCAGCCGCGGCAACCACTGTCGCCCCTTGCTGCGCGAGGCAGCGGACGATTTCGTCGCGTTCGAGTGCCTGCAGGCGGTTGAGCCGGTGCCCGGCGTTCGTGAAGATTTCCGCGGGCAGGTGCCTGCTGTCGATCGTCTCCGAGCGAGCGGCGGCGGCCTGGACCACCCGCCGGAGTTGTTTGACGTTCTCCGGCCAGTCGTAGGCGCACAGTGCGCGCGCCGCCGAGGGCGTGAACGCGACGGCCCGCCCCCGCGACTGGTGGGCGAAGTGGTGCGCCAAGGGCAGCACATCGTCCGGCCGGAAGCGCAGCGAGGGCGCCTCGACCACGGTGTCCACCAGCGGCAGGAGCGCGGCCGGGACCTCAGCCGAGGCGGCGGTGAGCACGAACGACGCGGCACTGCCGCGCTCGCGCAGCGCCGCGAACCGGGCGGCCAGTTCGCTCGCCGCCCACGCCGGCAACGCGTCGACGCCGGCCACGATCACGCAGGTGTCGTCTTTGCCCAGCTCGGGTTCCCACACCGTGAGCCACGTCTGCACGTCTTCCGGGGCGGGCGCGCGGGCGTTGAGCAGCCGTTCGCGCGAGTGCAGCTCCCGGCGCGCGAGTGCCGCCAGCGCGGTCTTGCCCGCTCCCGGCTCGCCCGTCACGAGGACCGTCCGTCCCCAGCGCATGGCAGCCGAGGCTTCGGAGACCGCGTGCTGCCAGGTCGCCGACAACCGCGGCGGATCGAGCCGGTCGGCATACATCCGGTACACCTCGCCGCGCGGCGCCGGACGCGACTGCCGCCCGGACGCGCGCGCCAGCATCAGCGCACTGGTGTGCCCCGCCGCGGTCTGCGCGAGCGCGAGCAGCAGCTCCGAGGACTGCTCCGACCAGGTCGTGAGGTTCACGCTGCCCGCCAGCGCACCGCTGATCGGCTCCAGCACCGGGACCGCGGCGCACGTGTAGCCGCGGAGGCTGGTGCAGTAATGCTCCCCTGCGCGCACCAAGGACGGCACGCGGTCGGCGAGCGCTAGCCCCAGTCCATTCGTGCCGGCATTGCTCTCCGCGAAATAGAACCCCGGCGCCAGGTGGACCCGGTCGAGCGACCGCGTGATCCCCATGTCCCCGCACATCCGGCTGAGCACCAGGCCCTCGGCGTCGGTGAGCATGAGGCTGATCGGCTCGTTCGCGAGCGTCGCGTGCAACCCCTCGAGCACTTCGTTGCCGCAGTCGTACAGCAACGATTCAGTGTCCACCGCACCGCTGAACACCGGGGTGACCTCGTCGCCGGGCACCCCGTAACGCTCGCTGCGCTGCCACGAGGCGCGCAACCGCGGTGCGGTCGAACCTCGCGGCGCGAGCGGCCCCGATTCGCGCGGGCTGTGCGCCATATCGGCCTCCCAGGAGACGCGCCACTGCGTCGGACGGGATCGAGGCTACCCGCGCGCGGGCGCTCCGCAGTGCGGCCGCTGTCTCAAACTGAGACAGCGCGGCCCTGCCTGACCTGCGCCGGGATCCCTACCGTCCGAGTCCGGACGTGCCGATGAGGTCACGACGGGAGAGGAAACCGATGTACACCAAGGACGGGGAGAGCTACTACATCCTGGACGCGCACGTCGCGCTCTGGGACGCCCGGCCGGGCAACCAGCGCAACATCCACGGCAAGCAGTTCATCGACTGCTTCTACGACTACCACCGCAACCTCAGCCCGGAGTCCGAGGTCTGGCCCTACGAGGACTACCTCTACCAGGGCGGCGACCGGCTGATGAAGGACCTGTTCGCCGACGGCTACGTCGACCACGCGATCTTCCAGCCGGCCCTGCTGCCCGCGTTCTACACCAACGGCTTCGGGCAGACCGAGGAAGCGTTCGCGCTGGCCCAGCGGCATCCGGACAAGCTCACCTACAACCACTGCTGGGACCCCCGGTTCGGCGAGGACGGGCTCAAGCAGCTGCGCGAGGACGCGAAACGGTTCGGGCTCAAGGGCGCCAAGCTCTACACCGCCGAATGGTTCGGCGATTCGCGCGGCTGGAAGCTCGACGACAAGTGGAGCTACCGCTACCTGGAGGCGGCCCAGGAGCTGGGCGTCAAGAACATCCACATCCACAAGGGCCCGACGATCCGGCCGCTGGACCGCGACGCGTTCGACGTCGCCGACGTGGACAAGGTCGCCACCGACTTCACCGAGCTGAACTTCGTCATCGAGCACTGCGGGCTCCCCCGGCTGGAGGACTTCTGCTGGATCGCCACGCAGGAGCCGAACGTGCACGCCGGGCTCGCCGTCGCGATGCCGTTCATCCACACCCGGCCGCGGTATTTCGCGCAGATCATCGGGGAACTGCTGTACTGGCTGGACGAGAACCGGATCCAGTTCTCCAGCGACTACGCGATCTGGACGCCGAAGTGGCTGGTGGAGAAGTTCGTCGACTTCCAGATCCCGGCGGACATGACCGAGTACCCGCCGCTCACCACCGAGGTCAAGAAGAAGATCCTCGGGCTCAACGCGGCGGCGATGTACGACATCGAGGTCCCGGCCGAACTGCGCGTCGCCGACGATCCGGCCGAGGCGACCCCCGACGCGGTGGCGGTCGGCTGATGCCCGCACTGGAAGAGCGCGCCCGCGCCGCGCTGTCCGCCGTCTTCGACCCCGAACTGGACGAACCGATCACCGATCTCGGCTTCGTCCGTTCGCTCGAAGCCCGCGACGGAACGCTGACCGTGCACCTGCGGCTGCCGACTTCGTTCTGTTCGCCCAATTTCGCGTACCTGATGGCGTCGGACGCGAAGGACGTGCTGACCGCGCTGCCCGAGGCGGGCCGGGTCGAGGTGCTGCTGGACGACCACCACGATTCGGACCTGATCAACCGCGGCCTCGCCGCCGATGCCGGCTATCGCGGCACGTTCGGCGACGAGGCGGAGCAAGACCTCGAGCAGTTGCGCGCGACGTTCCGGCGCAAGGCGCACACCGCGGCCATGGAACGGGCGCTCACCGCGCTGCTGCGCGCGGACGGCGACCTGAGCGAAGAGGCGCTGCACGACGTGACGCTCGGCGACCTGCCTGACGACCGGGTCACCGCCGCGCTCCTGCGCCGCCGGGAAGCGCTCGGTCTCGCGGTCACGCCGGACCAGCCGGTGCTCGTCGACGACCTCGGCCGGCCGTATCCGAAGGAGGAAGTACCGCTGCGGCTGCGGTTCGCGCGGTCGGTCCGGATTTCGATCGACGGCAACGCGCACTTCTGCCGCGGCCTGCTCCGCACCCGTTATCCCGAATCCGCGGCCGACCAGGCGCCGCGGCCCGGCTCGCCCGAGGAGGCCCGAGCATCGTGAAAGCAGTCCAGGTCGTCGGTTACGACCAGCAACTTCGGCTCGCCGACGTACCCGTCCCCGAGGTCGCCGGCCCGTACGACGTCGTCGTGCGGATCGGCGGGGCCGGCGTGTGCCGCACCGACATCCACATCCTCGAAGGGCAGTGGGCCGAGAAGTCCGGCGTCGCGCTCCCCTACACGATCGGCCACGAGAACGCGGGCTGGGTGCACGCGGTGGGCAGCGCGGTCACCAACGTCGCCGAGGGCGACAAGGTGATCGTGCACCCGCTGATCACCTGCGGCCTGTGCCGCGCCTGCCGCGCCGGCGACGACGTGCACTGCGCGGCCAGCCAATTCCCCGGCATCGACACCGCGGGCGGCTACGCCGAGTACCTCAAGACCTCCGCGCGGAGCGTGGTGAAGCTCGACGATTCGCTGGAACCGGCCGATGTCGCCGCGCTCGCCGACGCCGGGCTCACCGCGTACCACGCGGCGGCCAAGGCGGCCCGGCGGCTGCGCCCGGGCGACCGGTGCGTGGTGATCGGCGCCGGCGGGCTCGGGCACATCGGCATCCAGGTGCTCAAGGCGCTCACCGCCGCCGAGCTGATCGTGGTCGACCGCAACGAGGACGCGGTGAAGCTGGCCGAATCGATCGGCGCGGACCACGGCGTGGTCGCCGACGGCGGGCACGTCGCCGCGGTGCGGGAGCTGACCGGCGGCGAGGGCGCGGAGACCGTGCTCGACTTCGTCGGAGAGGGCGGCGCGACCCGCGACGGCGTCGCGATGCTGCGCCGCGCGGGCGACTACCACGTGGTGGGCTACGGCGAAAACATCGACGTGCCCACGATCGACATCATCTCCGCCGAGATCAACTTCATCGGCAACCTGGTCGGCTCCTACACCGATCTGTGCGAGCTGATGGTGCTGGCCGCGCAGGACCGCGTGCGCCTGCACACCGCGACCTACCCGCTCGAGTCCTTTCAGGACGCGCTCGACGACCTGGCCGCCGGCCGCGTCCGCGGACGCGCGATCCTGGTTCCCTGAAACGGAAAACCGCTCCGAGGAGACCGATGATCTTCATCACCGCCAAGTTCCGGGTGAAGCCGGAACACGCGGACGCGTGGCCCGAGATCTCCCGCGCGTTCACCGAAGCGACGCGGGCCGAGCCCGGCTGCCTCTGGTACGAGTGGTCGCGCAGCCTCGCCGACGCCAGCGAATACGTGCTGGTGGAAGCATTCCGCGACGACGACGCGGGTGCCGCCCACGTCGGTTCGGCCCACTTCAAGACCGCGCAGCGCGAGCTTCCGCCTTATCTGGCCGAAACCCCGCGCATCGTGCACGCCAAGGTGGACCAGGACGGCTGGTCCGAACTCGGCGAACTGGCCGTGCGCGACTGACCGGTACCGGGAACAGTCCGGCTGGGGCTGGCTTGACGCATGGTCAAGCCAGCCCCGGCTACTCCACGCTGCGCTCAGCCGCAGTCCCCGCATACGCCCGCAGCAACGCCCGTAGCTTCGCCGCCGCTCGTTCGCCGCGCGACGTGTCCCCGAACGCCGTCAAGTGGAACACCAGACCGTCGAGGGCCAGGAATACCAGTTCGGCCAGGTCGGGGTCATCGAGGCCGTGTGCGGCGAGTTCGCGGCGCACCGCGTCGCGGTACAGGTCGTTGGCGCGTTCCATGACCGGGCGCAGTTCAGGGCGGCGCCGGGCTTCCATGGTCAATTCGTACTGGAAGGCCTGTGCGCCCGGATCGGCGGTCACGAGCGAGACCAGACCCGAGGCGAACTCGTCGAAGCCCTCGCCCTGCGACGACAGCTCCGCACCCTGGACGCTGCGCTCGACGCAGTGCGCGAGCGCCTCTTCCACCAGCGTCCGCCAGTCGCCGAAGTGGTAGCGGACCGAACCGTGGGTGACGCCGGCTTCGGCGGCGACCGAGCGGTAGGTCAGCCCGCGCAGGCCCTGCGCCGCTACGACCCGTACCGCGGCGTCCAGCAGCGCTTGCCGTCCCGTACCGTATGCCAGCCCTGCCATCGCGTCCTTCCCGTCCGGTTGCCTCGGCTCAGCGTAATCCGCGGCGAACCGGACAGGAGGGGCCGGTCACGGCTTCAGCAGCACCGACGTCGACGGGTAGTCGCTCGCGAACCGGTCCGGCAGCGGGGCGACGAACACGTTTTCGGTGCGGGTCCGGGTGATCCGCCAGCCTTCGGGCTCCTTGCGGAAGGCGTTGTTGAGCCGGCTGGAGCGCAGCAACGACTTCCCGTCCGAGAACAGCCACGGCTGCATGTGAATCCACTGTCCGTCGGCGGTGTCGCCGTGCACGTGGATCTGTTCCGAAGTCAGGTAGTGCGCGTTCAGCAGCAGCGCCGGATCCTGTTTCTCGCCCCAGAACCGCTGGAAGTGCTCGCGGATCGCCGGTTTGCCCTCGGCGCGGCCGAACTGGCCGTCGTAGTACTCGCCGACGCCTTCCCACACCGCGTCCTCGGTGTAAAGCTCAAGGATCAGCTCGATCCTCTTCGCGTCGTCAGCCACGCCGTACTCGGGATTCGGCGTGTCGCAGAGGAACATGTAGCGCGCCTGCAGCCGCCGGATGTCCGCCTCGGCTTCGAGCACCTCGACCCTGCGGACCAAAGCCGCCACGGTCTCGTCGGTCATCGATTCCCCTTTCACAGTACGATGGTCACGGTTTTCGCCTCGGTGTTGGCGAGAATGCCCTCGTAGCCCAGTTCGCGGCCGACCCCGCTCGCCTTCAACCCGCCCCACGGGAGCTGAGGGGCCAGCGGCGACCAGCCGTTCACCCCGACCGCGCCCGCTTCGAGAGCGGCCGAAACGGTGTGCGCGCGCCCGACGTCCCGGGTCCACACCGTGGCCGCGAGCCCGTAGTCGCTGTCGTTGGCTATCGCGACCGCCTCGGCCTCGTCGTCGAACGGGATCACCGTGCCGACCGGGCCGAAGATCTCCTCGCGCGCGATCGCCAGGTCGTTCGTGCCGGAGAACACCGTGGGCGCGACGAAAAAGCCCGGCCCGTCCGGGGAATTGCCCCCGGCGACGAGTGCCGCGCCCTCGTCTCGTCCTTTGTGGACATAGCCGAGCACCCGCTCGCGCTGGGCGCCGTTGATCAGCGGGCCCATCGTGGTCGCCGGGTCGAACGGGTCGCCGAGCACCTGCGCCGCCGCGGCGTCGCGCAGTCCGTCCAGCACCGCGTCCAGCACGGGCCGCTGCACGAGGATGCGCGTCCCCGCGGCGCAGACCTGGCCCTGGTTGGTGAAGATCCCCGCCGCGAGACCGGCCACCGCGGCGTTCAGGTCCGCGTCGGCGAACACCAGCTGCGGGGATTTGCCGCCCAGCTCCAAGGTCGTCCGCTTGAACGTGTCCGCGGAATTGCGCAGGATGCGCCGCCCGACGCCGGTGGAACCGGTGAAACTGACCTTGTGCACGCCCGGATGCCGCGCGAGCGCCTCGCCGGTGACCGAGCCCGGACCGGTCAGCACCTGGATCACGCCGGGCGGGAAACCGGCCCGTTCGGACAGCTCCGCGAGCTGCAGGATGGACAGCGACGCGTCCTCCGCCGGCTTCACGATCACCGTGTTGCCCGCGGCCAGCGCGGGAGCCAGCTTCCAGCCGAGGATCATGAGCGGCGAGTTCCACGGCACGATCGCGGCGATCACGCCCACCGGTTCGCGGCGGGTGTAGGAGTGGGTCGGCGCGCCGAAATAGCCGTCGGTCGGCACGAACTCGCCGGTGATCTTGTCCGCCCAGCCCGCGTAGTACCGCAACGACGCCACGAGATTCGGCACGAACATGCCCTGCGCGATCCCGGCGGGCGCGCCCATGTCGAGCGATTCCAGCCGCGCGAGTCCCTCGGCCTCCTGCTCGACCAGGTCCGCCAGCCGGGAGAGCAGCAGGCCTTTCCGGGACGGCGGGGTCGCCGCCCACTCCCCCTTCAACGCCCGCGTCGCGGCCTGCACCGCGCGGTCCACGTCGGCCTCGTCGGCGGCGGCGATCTCCGCGAGCGGTTCCTCCGTCGCCGGGTTGAGCGTGGTGAATCCCGGCGCACCGCCCTTCGTCCAGACGCCGTCCAGGAACAGCGCGGTCACGGTGTCAGTCATGCGGTTCTCCTTTGCGAGTGGCGCGCGAGGTACCACGCGCCAGCGGCGATGCCGCCTTCGGTGACGGTGAGGACGGCGAGCGCCGCCGATCCGGAGTGGTGCCCGGTTCCCACCGCGAGATGGATCGCGACCATGGCCGCGGCGTTGCCCGCGACCAGCCGCAGCGCGGACCGGCCGCCGCGCCACAGATGCGCCGCGCACGGCAGGCACAGCACGGCCATGCCCGCGAAAACCGCCGTCAGAGCGGGCGTGTGCGCGGCGACGGCGACGTGGGCGAGCGCACCGGCCATCGCGAACACGGCGAGCCAGCGGCACAGCGCCAGCTCACGGCCCGGCATGACCGGCCGTGCCGCAGCAGCCGGATTTCCCGCTGAGGTCAGGCACGTCGAGGGTCGGGTTGCGGTCGAAGAAACCGTCCGGCTTGAGCTTGAACCCGGCGTAGTCGACCGGCATGATCGGCCAGTCCTCGGTGCGCACGAAATGCGTCAGGCCGAAGGTGTGCCACAGCACCACGTCCTCCCCGTCGATCGGCCGGTCCCGCGCGGTGTAGGCGGGCAGCCCGTCGTCGCCGGGGTTCTGGTTCACCGTGTAGCCCGAGGGCCACAGCTGGTCCCGGTCGTACCGCGAGACCCAGAGGTGCTCGCGGGCGAACGCCGCCCGGCGGGCGATCGAGGAGTTCTCGTCGGCCAGCAGCGCCGGCTGGCCTTCCGGGTGCAGCACGTACGAGGTCGGCTTGCCCAGCCGGTTGGTGCGCTCCGCGCTGGAGATCGCCCACACCCGGTTGAGGTGGTTCGCCGCTTTCCGGCGGGCTTCGCGTTCGGTGCGCAGCCGCGTGCGCTTGCGGCCGATCGCGTTGCCCCACGGGTTGTTCCCGCCCATCGGCACCGGCGCGACGTCCAGTTCGTCCACGCAGTTGCGCACCCCGTCGACGGTCAGGTCGAGGCGCACCGAGAACAGGTGCTGGTGCACCGGGGCGCCGAGACCGGGCGCGAGCTCGCTGAAGTGCGGGTCCGAGCCGTCGTACCCGGACGGGAACGGGATGCCGGTGGCCTTGGTTTCGAACTCGATGGTGCCGTCGAGGTAGAAGTACCAGTAGAACCCGTAGTCGTAGTTGCCGACGGTGCCGAAGAACGACACCACGAGCCGGCGCTGCCGCCGCGTCTGCGAGGTGCCGGTGAAGATGTCGTTGTGCTTCCACAGCACGCCGAAGTCCTCTTCGTGGATGCAGATCGCGTTGCGGATGAGCTGCGGGCGCAGGTGGTCGTCGGCCACGACGGCGTCGGCGTAGGTGATTTCGCCGAGACAGTCGCAGCCCAGCTCCAGCGAGTTCGCCAGCCGCCCGAACTGGTACTCGCCGAGGTCGAAGTAGTTCTGCCAGCCGTGCGTGGGCCCGGGATCGCCGTAGTTGACCACCATCTCCGCGACCGAGGCCCGGTAGACGACCGGCCGCCGCACGCCGCCGTCGGCATAGGACACCTGGTGCAGGGTCAGCCCCTCGCGGCCGTTGAACCCCAGCCGCAGCTGCCAGTTCTGCCACGACAGGACGCCGTCGTCGTACTGGAACGAGACGCCTTCGGGCTGGGTGATGGAAATCGGCTTGAGATCCGTGCGCTGGGGGCCGCGGACGGCGTCGTGCAAGTAATCGCCGGACTCCTCGGGCACGTGGTCGACGTGCGTCTCCACGACCCGCAGCACCCGCCGGTTGCTCACGTCGACGTGCGCGATCACCCCGCCGACCGGATGCGCCCACGGCGGTTCGCCGGGGTGCGGCTGATGGAAGGAGAGCACGCGGTACACGCGGGCGCCGACCTCGTCGGGATAGCCGAACACCCCGGCCGACAGCGGCACCGTCCGGACCTTGCCGACATCGGCGACGCCGCGCTTGGCGACCGCGGCGAGCCACTGCTCGTCGCTCTTGACGATCTCGTCGACCAGGTCGTAATCCTCGTCCAGGCACGGGCCGAAGCCCACCTCGGCCGGGTCGAGCACTGTCCGCGAGACGACCTCTCCCGCGGTCAGGTCCACCACCACGGTGCTGAGGCCGAGCGGTTCCAGTTCGGTCACCAGCACCGACACCTCGCGCGGCAGCGGGGTCCGCCCGTCCCAGGCGAGGACGTCCTGCTTGTCCGGTTCGCGAAGCAGGACGTAGGAGAACCGGGTCGTAGCGGACACGAGACCGGCTTCCTCGAGAATCCTTCGCGCGGCTTCGAGTTCGGCCGCGGAGAGCACAGCCAGCGGATGCGGGGCGGCGTTCCCGCCGTCGACCGGCGACACGGGCAAAGTTTGGGTGGACATAAGCCTTTCCTTGGGCAGAGGGAAGAAGTCAGACGGGTTCGGCAGCCGGGGCCGGAGCGCCGCGCGGCACGGTCCGGGGCGAGCGCAGGAGCCCGGCGGCGAACACGACGGGCACGATGGCCAGCAGGAGCCACACGGTCGTCGCGCTGCCTCCGGTGAGCACTCCGAAGTTGCGCACCACCTGGCTGAGGATTCCGAGCATCAGCACGGCGGAGAGGGCCGGCGCGAGCAGTGTGGTCCAGATATTGCGTTCGGCGCGGGTGCGCCGGAAGTAGCCGATGACCGCCGCTGAGGTGAGCGTGTACAGCACCACGAGCGTCGCGACGGCCAGCCCGGACAGCCAGCTGAACAGCTGGTTGACCGGGTCCATCCCGGCCGCCGCGAAGGGCAGCACCACCACCGCGGCCAGCAGCGACTGCGCCAGCGAGGCCGCGGCCGGGGCCTGGTGCCGGTTGGTGCGCTCCAGGACCGGCGGGAACAGGCTGTGCCCCGCCATGGTGTGGAAATAGCGCGTGATCATGTTGTGGAAGGACAGGATCCCGGCGAACAGCGACGTCGAGAGCAGCACGTCGGCCGCGGTCCCCGCCCACTCCCCCAGCACGCTGTTGAGCGGCGTCACCGCGAAGGAGGCAGGGTCGGTCTGCAGTGCCGTCCGCGCCGCCTCTTGCGCCTGCCCGGCGCCGTAGAAGCAGACCAGCGTCCAGGTCAGGAACGCGAGGAACACCGCGATCAGGACGACCGCGATATAGGTCGCGCGAGGCACGGTGCGCCGCGGGTCCTTCGCCTCGCCCGAGTAGATCGCCGTCGATTCGAATCCGAACATCGACGCGATCGCGAACATGATCGCGACTCCGGGCGCGCCGGCCAGCACCGCTTTCGGGCCGAAGCTCGCGGGAACGTCCAACGCGGACCATCCCTTGGTGACGACCACGCCGACGGCGAACCCGGCCAACAGCAGCAATTCGAACGCCACGAGCACGGCGAGCACACGGGCGCCGAGTTCGATCTTGCGCGAGCCGAGGAACCACACGACAGCGATCGCGCCCGCGACGCAGGCCCACCACGGCACGGAAATGCCCGCGTGCCGGGACAGCAGCCCGGACAGGCTGGCCCCGAACAGGCCGTACATCGCGATCTGGATCGCGTTGTAGGACAACAGGGCCAGCGCGGATCCGCCGGAGCCCGCGCGACGGCCGAGCCCCGCCTTGATCACGGCGAAAAAGCCGCCGCGGGTGTCCACGTGCCGCGTGATCGTCGTGAACCCGACCGCGAACAGCACGATCACGACGCCGACGACGAGATAGGCGCCGGGTGCGCCCGCCCCGTCCCCGAGCGCCACGGCGAGCGCGGCCGCGCCCACGATGCTCGTCAGCGGCGCTTGCGCCGACAGGACGAAGAACAGGATTCCGGGAACGCCGAAAGCGTTCTGCTTGAGATCGGTCTGGTGCTGGACTTGCGCGTTCGACATTGAGCGCCTCCGCCGGGAACGGCTCGGCGGCGCCTGCGCCGGCGCCGCTGGTGTTGCCGACAACCTTCAGCGCCAGACCCAGAACTTGTCAAGTGGATAGTTTCGCGGATTCATGCGCGTTGGCGATGAATCCCGCTGTCTCGCCAGGGGTATGCCGGCGACCGCTTTCACGCCCGGTCGCCGAACTGTCCGAAATGGACAGCCGCGTCAGGAATTCGCCAGGGAGAGGTTGAACGAGTACCGCGACGCCCGGTACACATGCCATCCGTACTCGACGACCCGGCCCGTCTCGTCGTAGGTCGTGCGCTGCATGGTCAGCAACGCGGCCCCCGGCTTCTCGTCGAGGAGTTCGGCGTCCTCGGCGGTCGCGAGGCGGGCGCCGATGTTCTGCTGCGCGGAGTGCAGGCGCAGCCCGGTCCCGCGCAGCAGCTGATACAGGCCCTTCTCCCGCAGGTCCTCGTCCGACGGGTCGATCAGGCCGTCCGGGAGGTAGTTGTTCATCACCGCGAGCGGCTCGCCGCCCGTCGAGCGGATCCGCTTCAACCGGCGCACGCGCGTCAGCCCCGGGGCTTCCAGCAGCCCGGCGGCCTCCGCGTCGGCGTCCTCCACGCGGTTCCACAGCACCGTCGTCTCCGGCGTTCCGCCCAGCCCGGCGAGATCGTCGTACAGGCTGCTCAGCCGCAGCGGACGGGTGACCTTCGTGCGCACCACCTGGGTGCCGACCCCGCGCTTGCGCACCAGCAACCCCTGGTTGACCAGCGACTGGATGGCCTGGCGGACCGTGGGACGGGACAGCCGCAGCCCGGCCGCGAGGTCCAGTTCGTTCGCCAGCCGCGCGCCCGCCGGCAGGCGGCCGTCCTCGATCGCGGCGTGCAGCTGGCGCGCGACCTGGAAGTACAGCGGTTCGGGGCTGGCCGGATCCACCGCGATCTCGCGCGCGGGGTCCCAAGCCGGACTGGCGTTCATCCTCGGGAGCCTACCGACTCAGGTGCCGATGACCTAATGTCCATATGTCTTGACAAAGTCCCTCGGGGTCCTGCACTGTCAGAGGGCGGAGCCACCGCGGCAGGCAGGAGGACGCGACGATGACCACGGGGTTCGACCTCGTCACGATGGGCCGGATCGGGGTGGACGTCTACCCCGAGCAGATCGGCGTCGGGCTGGAAGACGTCACCTCGTTCGGCAAGTATCTCGGCGGCAGCGCGACCAACGTCGCGGTCGCCGCCGCCCGGTACGGCCGGGCCTCGGCGGTGATCACCAAGACCGGCGACGATCCGTTCGGCCGGTTCCTGCACCGCGCGCTCGCCGGATACGGCGTGGACGACCGGTTCGTCGGGACCTCGCCGCGGCTGCCGACGCCGGTGACGTTCTGCGAGATCTTCCCGCCGGACGATTTCCCGCTCTACTTCTACCGTTTCCCGAAGGCGCCCGATCTCGACATTTCCGCCGGCGAACTCGACTTCGACGCGATCCGCGCGGCGAAGGTGTTCTGGGTGACGGTGACCGGGCTGTCGCAGGAGCCGAGCCGTTCGGCGACGCTGGCGGCGCTGGAGGCCCGTGGTCGCAGGGGGATCACGGTGCTGGACCTCGACTACCGGCCGATGTTCTGGGACTCGCGCGAGCAGGCCCGGGAATGGGTCGGCAAGGCGCTCGAACACGTCACGGTCGCGGTCGGCAACCTCGACGAATGCGACACCGCGGTCGCCGTCCGCGAACCTCGGGAGGCGGCGAAAGCGTTGCGGGACAAGGGGATCTCGCTCGCCGTGGTGAAGCAGGGCCCGAAGGGCGTGCTCGCGGTGGACGACACCGGCGAGGTGGAGGTGCCGCCGGTGCCGGTGGAGGTCGTCAACGGTCTCGGCGCGGGCGACGCGTTCGGCGGCGCGCTGGTGCACGGGCTGCTGTCCGGCTGGGACACCGCGCGGGTGATGCGGTTCGCGAACGCGGCCGGTTCGCATGTGGCGGGGCAACTGTCCTGTTCGGACGCCATGCCCACCGAAGACCAGGTACTGCGCAAGCTCGGAGGAAACGAATGAATACGGTCGAGCGGATCGTCGCCAAACGCGTGCGCGATCCCGAAGCGATCGCCGAGGCCGCTGCCGTGCGCGTGCGGGCCAAGTCGCCGTTCAACGACAAGGGCCGCACGATGATCATCGCCGCGGACCACCCCGCGCGGGGCGCGAACGCGGTCGGCTCCGATCCGCTGGCGATGGCCGATCGCGGCGAACTGCTGGAGCGGCTGTGCCTCGCGCTGGAACGCCCCGGCGTCACCGGCGTGCTCGCGACCCCGGACATCGTCGACGACCTTCTCCTGCTCGGCGCACTGGACGGCAAGACGGTGATCGGGTCGATGAACCGCACCGGGCTGGCCGGGTCGAGCTTCGAGATCGACGACCGGTTCGCCTGCTACGACGCGGAAACCATCGCGCGCATGCGGTTCGACGGCGGCAAGACGCTCACCCGGATCTGCCTCTCCGACCCGGCGACGCCGAGCGTCCTGGAGAACACCGCGAAGGCGATCGACGCGCTCGCCGACCGGAAACTCGTCGCGATGGTCGAACCGTTCCTGTCCGAATGGGTCGACGGGAAGATCAAGAACGACCTCTCCCCCGACGCCGTGATCCGCTCGATCACCATCGCGTCCGGGCTCGGCCGCTCGTCGGCCTACACCTGGCTGAAGCTGCCGGTGGTCGCCGAGATGGAGCGGGTGCTGGCGGCCTCGACGCTGCCCGCGGTGCTGCTCGGCGGCGAGGTCAAGGATCCGGACGCGGCGTTCGCGTCCTGGCAGCAGGCGCTCGCGCTGCCGACGGTGCAGGGTCTGGTGGTCGGGCGGTCGCTGCTCTATCCGCACGACGGCGACGTGGCGAAGGCGGTCGATACGGCGGTGGGGTTGCTGTGAACCGGTTCAGTCTCGAAATCACTCCCGAATCGGCCGGATGGGGCTACTCCGGCCTGCGCGTGCTGGAACTCGACGGCGCCGAGACCGTCTCCGCCGGCGACGCGGAAACGCTTGTGCTCCCGCTGTCGGGCAGCTGCTCAGTGTCGGTCGACGGCGAGACGTTCGAGCTGGCCGGGCGCACCGGCGTGTTCGACGCGGTCACCGATTTCGCTTACCTGCCCAGGGATGCCGAGGCGACCATCACCGGCCAAGGCAGGTTCGCGCTGCCCTCGGCGAAGACCTCGAAGCGGCTGCCCGCGCGCTACGGCCCCGCCGACGGCGTGCCGACGGAACTGCGCGGCGCGGGCAACTGCAGCCGCCAGGTCAACAACTACTGCCTGCCGCACACCTTCGACGCCGACCAGCTGCTCGTCTGCGAAGTCCTTACACCGGGCGGGAACTGGTCGTCCTATCCGCCGCACAAGCACGACGAGGCACGCGAGGGCGAAAGCGAACTCGAGGAGATCTACTACTTCGAGGTCGCCGGCGACGGCATGGGCTACCAGCGCGTCTACGGCACTCCCGAGCGCCCGATCGACGTCCTGGAAGAGGTCCGCACCGGCGACGTCGTGCTGATCCCGCACGGCTGGCACGGCCCGTCGATGGCCGCGCCCGGCTACGACCTGTACTACCTCAACGTGATGGCCGGCCCCGGACCCGAACGGGCGTGGCTGATCTGCGACGACCCCGCGCACGCGTGGGTCCGCCAAACCTGGGAATCCCAAGACGTCGACCCGCGGCTGCCGTTCGGAGGCGCACGATGAGGCTCACCACCGCGCAAGCCCTGGTGCGGTTCCTGGCCAACCAGTACTCCGAGCGCGACGGCGTCGAACACCGGCTGATCCCCGGCTGTTTCGGGATCTTCGGGCACGGCAACGTCGCCGGGATCGGGCAAGCGCTGCTGCAGGCCGCCCGCACCGGCTCCGACGACCTGCCGTACTACCTCGCGCGCAACGAACAGGGCCAGGTCCACGCCGCGACCGCGTTCGCGAAAATGCGCAACCGGCTCCAGGCCTTCGCCTGCACCGCGTCCACCGGCCCCGGCTCGACGAACATGATCACCGGAGCCGCCCTCGCCACCACGAACCGGATCCCGGTCCTGCTGCTGCCCAGCGACATGTTCGCCACCCGCGGCCCCGACCCGGTGCTGCAACAGCTGGAGGACACCCGCGGCGGCGACGTCACGGTCAACGACGCGTTCCGCCCGGTGTCGAAGTACTTCGACCGGATCACCCGGCCCGAACAGCTGATCTCCGCCGCCCTCGCCGCCATGCGGGTGCTGACCGACCCGGTCGAGACCGGCGCGGTCACGCTCGCGCTGCCGCAGGATGTGCAAGCCGAAGCCTACGACTGGCCCGAGGAGTTCTTCCGGCGCCGCGTCTGGCACATCGACCGCCCGGTGCCCGAACCGGAAGCACTCGGCCGCGCCGTGGACCTGCTGCGCGCCGCGAAGGCCCCGCTGATCGTCGCGGGCGGCGGCGTCGTGTACTCCGAGGCTTGGGAAGAACTCCGCGCGTTCGCCGCCGCCACCGGGATTCCCGTCGCCGACACGCACGCGGGCAAGGGCGCGGTCCCGTGGGACCACCCGAGCGCGGTCGGCGGCATCGGCTCCACCGGCACGTCCGCCGCCAACGCGCTCGCCGCGGAAGCCGACGTCGTGCTCGGCATCGGCACCCGCTACAGCGACTTCACCACCGCGTCCCACACCGTGTTCGGCAATCCGGATGTGAAGTTCGTGAACCTCAACGTCGCACGCCTCGACGCCGCGAAGCATTCCGCGGAAATGGTGCTGGCGGACGCGAAACGCGGCATCACCGCACTGCACGAAGCCCTCGCCGGATGGCAGGTCGACGACGCGTACCGGACCCGGGCGCGGCTGCTGGCCGACGAGTGGAACCACACCGCGGACGACTGCTTCGCCGTCGGGCACCAGCCGCTGCCTGCACAGACCGAGATCCTCGGCGCGCTCAACAGCGAACTGGACGACCGCGACGTGGTCATCAACGCCGCCGGATCGATGCCGGGCGACCTGCAGATGCTCTGGCGGGCCCGCGATCCGAAGGCCTACCACGTCGAATACGCCTACTCCTGCATGGGCTACGAGGTCGCCGCGGGCGTCGGCGCGAAAATGGCCGCGCCCGACCGGGAAGTGGTCGTGCTCGTCGGCGACGGCTCGTACCTGATGATGGCGCAGGAAATCGTCACGATGGTCGCCGAAGGGCTCAAGGTGATCATCGTGCTCGTGCAGAACCACGGGTTCGCCTCGATCGGGTCGTTGTCGGAATCCCTTGGCTCGCAACGATTCGGCACCTCATACCGGTACCGTGCCGACAACGGCCTGCTGGAGGGCGGCGTACTGCCCGTCGACCTCGCCGCCAACGCCGCCAGCCTCGGCGCGACCGTGCTCCGCGCGTCCACTGTGGACGAGTTCCGCGCCGCGGTGAAACAGGCCAAGGCGAACTCCACGACCACCGTCGTGCACGTCGAAACCGACCTGCACGGCCCCAACCCGCCCGGATCGGCGTGGTGGGACGTGCCGGTCAGCGAAGTGTCCGACCTGGACTCGACCCGAGCGGCGCGCGAAACCTACGCCGACGTCAAACGCAAGCAGCGCCCGTACCTCTGACCGACCTCTCGACGAGGAGCGAAGTGAACACCATCGAACACTGGATCAACGGCGTCTCGACCCCCGCCGGTTCCACCCGCACCGCACCGGTCTACGACCCCGCCACCGGCAAGCAGCAGTCCGCCGTCCTGCTCGCCGAATCGGCCGACGTGGACACCGCGGTCGCCGCCGCCGCGAAGGCCGCCGAGTCCTGGAGCGAATCCTCGCTCACCCAGCGCACCCGGATCCTCTTCGCCTTCCGCGAACTGCTGGTCAAGCACGAGGACGAACTCGCCCGTGTCATCTCCAGCGAACACGGCAAGGTCGTCGACGACGCGCGCGGCGAGATCGTGCGCGGCCGCGAGGTCGTCGAATACGCCTGCGGCATCGCCGACGCGCTCAAGGGCAGCTTCTCCGACCAGGTCTCCCGCGGCGTCGACGTGCACGACTTCCGCCAGCCGCTCGGCGTAGTCGCGGGCATCACCCCGTTCAACTTCCCGATCATGGTGCCGCTCTGGATGCACCCGGTCGCCATCGCCGCGGGCAACACCTTCGTGCTCAAGCCCAGCGAACGCGACCCGTCCGCATCCAACCTGGTCGCGCAGCTCTACGCCGAAGTCGGCCTGCCCGACGGCGTGTTCAACGTCGTGCACGGCGACAAGGTCGCGGTCGACGCCCTGCTGGACCACCCGGACGTGTCCGCGGTGTCGTTCGTCGGCTCCACGCCGATCGCCAAGTACGTGCACGAGCGCGGCACCGCGACCGGCAAACGCGTCCAAGCCCTCGGCGGCGCGAAGAACCACGCCGTCGTGCTGCCCGACGCCGACCTCGAATACGCCGCCAACCACCTCACCGCCGCCGCGTTCGGCTCCGCCGGACAGCGGTGCATGGCAATCTCCGTCGCGGTCGCGGTCGGCGACGCAGGCGACCGGCTGATCGGCGTGCTGGAACGCAAGGCCCGCGAGGTCAAGGTCGGCCCCGGCTCCGACGCCACGAACGACATGGGCCCGGTCGTCACCGCCGCCGCGCGGGACCGCGTGGTCGACGCCGTCGCCCGCGGCGCCGAAGAAGGCGCGACCGTGGTGGTCGACGGACGCGGCCGCTCGGTCGACGGACACGAGGAAGGCTTCTTCGTCGGACCGTCCCTTTTGGACCACGTGACCACCGAAATGCAGGCCTACCGCGAGGAAATCTTCGGCCCTGTGCTCGCGGTCGTCCGAGTGTCCACGGTGGACGAGGCGATCGCGCTCATCAACGCCAACCCGTACGGCAACGGCACCGCCATCTTCACCGGCAGCGGCGAAGCGGCCCGCCGCTTCCAGCGCGGCGTGCATGTCGGCATGATCGGCGTCAACGTGCCCATTCCGGTCCCGATATCGTACTACTCGTTCGGCGGCTGGAAGGACTCCCTCATCGGCGACAGCCCGATCCACGGTCCGGCCGGGGTGCGATTCTACACGCGCGCCAAGGTGGTCACCACACGGTGGCCGGAGACTGAGGCGCACGGGGCGGCGTTCAACTTCCCCACCGCTAACTGATCCACGCCCCAGGGGCACACCCAGCCGGATGCCCCCCTTCACCGAGGTTTTCGCGTACGTGAGGGGAACCCTGAGGGAATCTGATTCCCTCAGGGTTCCCCTCACGTACGCCGGCACCAGCCCAGCAGCCTCCTCCCCCGGGCCGGACCAGCGCAGCACGGGCAGCACCGACGCGATGCCCGCCCCGGCGTCGGCGGCGCGCTTGCGCAGTTTCGCCACCGTGACGTCGTCCGAGACAGTGCTCGATGCGAAACTGGTCGTCTGCGGCACCACCGGGCCGCCGCCGCAAAGCCGATGACGACGGCTCACCGCGGCCGATCGGACAACTCGCGCGCAGTCTCCGCCGCGGCCTCCGCGAAGTTCTTCGCGGCTTGCGGCGCGTCCGCGGAACAGGCGACCGCGACCGTGCACTCCGGAAGATCCGAGACCGGCACGAACCGCACTCCAGGACGCGCGTAGAACTGGCTCGCCGAAGCGGGCACGATCGACAAGCCCCGCCCCAACGCGACGGCCTGAAGCTCCGCTTCGAACGTGGCGGCTTCGCAGGCCACCACAGGGGATTCGCCGCGCAGGCCGGTCAGGATCCAGGAATCCCGCCACTGCCCGTCGCCGGGAGCGGCGACGATCGGCTCGCTCAGCAGGCGGGCCACGCCGACCTCCGGCTGTCCGGCGATCGGGTGTCCTTCCGGGACGCACGCGACGCATTTTTCGCGGCGCAGGATTCGCTCGCGCAGGTCGGGCAAATCCAGCGGCGGCCGGACGATCGCGACGTCGGTTTCGCCAGTGTCGAGCCCGCACCGGGGCGCGGAGAAGTCGTACTCCACCAGTTCGACGTCCAGGTCCGGATACCGGCCCGCGAACGCCCGCATGATCGCCGGGACCAGGTCGACGACCGCGCCGATCAGGTACCCGACGCGCAGCGTGCCGACCTCGCCGACCGCCATCCGGCGCGCCAGGACGGCCGCCTGGTCGAACCGGGCCAGCACCGCCCGCGCCTCGGCGAGGAACGTCTCCCCCGCCGAGGTGAGCGCGGTCGCGCGGGTCGTGCGCGCGAACAGGCGGAAGCCCAGCTGCCCTTCGAGCTGGCGGATCGTGTAGCTCAGCGACGGCTGGGAGATCAGCAGCGCCTCGGCGGCCCTCGTGAAGTTCGCCGCCTCGGCCACGGCGACGAACGCGCGCAGGTGCCGCAACTCCACATTCATAGAGAGCATCTATGAAGTCTACTCAATTCCGTCTTTCCGCCGGACCGCCTCGCGTTCTTACGCTCGGGCGGACATCCACCGCGCTGCCAAGGAGAAACCGTGACGAGCACGCTGACGGACACGCCCGACCTGCACCTCCTCGGGCGGGAGGCCCTCCTGCACGAGCCGGCCGGCGGCGACCCGGAGAAGCTGACCCTGGTCCGCGCCCAGGGCTCGCTGGTGTGGGACGACCGCGGCAACGAGTACCTCGACTGCACCGCGCAGGCCTGGTCGAACAACCTCGGCGCCTGCGACGAGCGCGTCATCGAGGCCGCGATCGCGCAGACTCGCGAGCTCACCCACGCCCGCCCCACGTTCCACACCCCGGCGCTGCTCGAGCTGGCCGCGCTGATGGTGTCGATCGCCCCCGGCGACCTCAACCGGGTCGGGTTCACCCTGCACGGGTCGATGGCGGTGGAGATGGCACTGAAGCTCGCCCTGCGCAACCGCCCGGACGCCGAGCACGTCGCGGTGCTGCACGACGGTTACCACGGACGGTCGATCGCCACGATGGCCGCCAGCTGGCCGCATCCGGGCAACGCGTTCGCCCGGCTGCAGCCCCGGTTCCTGCGGCTGCCCCGGCCGGACCTCTTCCGCCCCCGGCTCGGCCGGACCGCCGAAGAGGACACCGAACTGACGCTCGCCGTCGTCCGCGACATCCTGGAGAAGGGTGCCGAAGGCCCGGTCGCCGCCCTGATCTACGAGCCGATCCAGGGCAACGGCGGGCACAACGAGTTCTCCGCGAGCTGGCACCGCGGCATCCGCGAGCTCTGCGACGAATTCGGGATGCTGCTGATCGTCGACGAGGTGCAGACCGGGTTCGGCCGGACCGGGAGGATGTGGGCGAGCGAGCACTACGGCCTCGACCCCGACATCCTCGTGTTCGGCAAGGGCGTCGGCGGCGGTTTCCCGCTCGCCGGGGTCCTCGCCAAGCACGAGCACGCGAAGTTCCTCGCCGGCGACGATCAGCTCACCTTCGGCCAGTTCCCGGTTTCGATCGCCGCCGGGCTCGCGACGGTCAAAGCGATCATCGAGGACGACCTGCCCGCCCGCGCGGCCGAGCACGGCGCCTATGCGACCGAGCGGCTGCGGGAGATGCAGACGCGCCACCCGCTGATCGGCGACGTCCGCTCCCCCGGCCTGATGGTGTCGATCGACCTGGTCCGCGACCGGGCGACCAAGGAACCGGCGACCGCCGAAGCGCACGAGGTTTTCCTTCGGGCGCAACGCAAGGGAGTGATCTTCGGGGAAAGCCGCTACGCGAACCTGGGCAGCCTGATCAAGATCAAGCCGCCGCTCGACATCAGCCGGGACCAGCTTTCGCACGCTCTCGACGTCCTGGACGACGTGCTGGGCGACGTCGAACGCGACTACCGGACCGGCGTCCGGTGAACGCGCCGGAGCACCCGGGCGCCACCCGGGCCCGCGCCGCACGGGTTTCCGACGACGACGATCTCGCCACGCTCGGCTACCGGCCGCAGCTGCGCCGGACCATGAGCTCGTTCACCGCGTTCGCGCTCGCGTTCTCGATGGTGTCGATCAACACCGGCATCATCACCCTGTTCACCGACCCGTACCAGTACCTCGGCGGTTCGGCGGTCTTCCTGTGGCTGCCGGTGCTGCTGCTGGTCCTCACCCTGGTCGCGGTGTACGCGCACCTGGCCGGGCGGATCCCCATCACCGGCTACGCCTACCAATGGTCGAGCCGGCTGGTCGGCCCGAACTTCGGCTGGTTCACCGGCTGGATCGCGCTGGTCTCGTTCCTCGCCGGCACCGCCGGGACGGCCGCCGCGGTCGGCACCGTGTTCGCTCCGGAGATCTGGACGGACCCGACGCCGCGCCAGGTGCAGGCGCTGTCCATCGGCTGCACCGTCGTGGTCGCCGGGCTGAACATCATCGGGGTCAAGGTCGCGACGCGGATCAACAACATCGGCGCGTCCATCGAACTGATCGGCACCGTCGTCCTCGGCATCGTGCTGGTCGCCGGGCTGCTCGTGTTCTTCGGGCACACCGAAGGCCCCCGGATCCTGACCGACACCCACCCGCTGAGCGGAGGCGCGGCGACCCTCACCGGTGTCTCGCTGGCGGCCCTGCTCCCGGTCTACGTGCTCCTCGGCTGGGAAGGAGCCGCCGACCTCGCGGAGGAAACGCTCGACCCGCGCCGCGCCGCCCCGCGCGCGATGTTCCGGGCCGTGCTCGTGTCCGGCGTCATCGGTTTCCTGATCTTCGCGCTGCTCGGCATGGCCCTGCCCGCCGACCCCGCGACTTTCTTCGCCAGCGCGGAAAACCCGGTGCTGCGCTTGCTCGCCGTGCATCTCGGGCCGTTCGCCCGGGCGATGATGATCGTGGTCGCCTTCGCCTCGATCTTCGCCTGCCTGATCGCCAACATGGCGGTCGCGACCCGGATGACCTTCGCACTGTCCCGCGACAACATGCTGCCCGCCTCCCGGGGCCTGCAGAAGGTCGGCAGCCGCAGCCGCGCGCCGGTCCGGGCGATCGTCTTCGTCGCCGCGGTCGCGATCGGGCTCAACCTGCTCAACGGCGGCATCGTCGGCCAGATCTACGCCATGGTCGGCCTGACCTACTACCTGGTCTACGGCCTGACCCTGACCGCGACCGCCATCGCCGCCCGCCGAGGCCGCATCCCCGCCGCCCGGCCCGGCGTCTTCGACCTCGGCCGCTGGCTGAACCCCGTCGTCGTGCTCGGCCTGCTCTGGTGCGCCGCGGTGGTCGCTGCCCTGACGGTGCCTGAGGAGAACCGGCAGAACGCGGTCACTGCCGCGGTCGTGCTGGGGGTCGGTTTCCTGTGGTGGGTCGCGGTTCTGCGTCGCAGGCTGAACAACGGGACGGCAGGCCCACCGAACCCAGAACACGCCCCGCCGGAATCTCGGTGATCAGCCGCATCGCCCGCCAGACCGCTGGCGGGCGATGCGCGTCAGCAGGCACCACCGGGAGACGCCCGCCCGCCCCGGCTGTGGTACATCACTGGGGTGGCTGGTCTAGGTGACTTGGAAAGCCGAATCATGGCGGCGCTGTGGGACTCGGACGTCCCTCAGACCGTCCGTGCGGTCCATTCGACGCTGCGGGCCGAGCGCGCTCTCGCCTACACCACCGTCATGACCGTGCTCGACAACCTGCACACCAAAGGCTGGGTCGTCCGGGAACGCGACGGGCGCGCGTGGTCCTACCGTCCCGCCCGCGCCCGCGAGGAGGCCGGGGCGCAGATGCTCCGCGATCTGCTCGACTCGCTGGGTGATCCGCGCGGGGTGCTGATGAGCTTCGCGCGCGACATGGACACCGAAGAATCGCAGTTCCTGCGCCAAGCCCTCGACGAGCCCCGGAAGCCGGAGCGCTCGTGACACTCGCCGTCGCCTTCCTGCTCGCCTCGGTCGTCATCGCCGCCGGGGCGCCCCGCTACCTGCGGCCCGGCAGCACGCCGCGGGTCCATCCCGCTCTGTCGCTGTGCGCGTGGCTGGCCGCCGCCCTCGCGATGATCGCGACTGCCCTGTCGGCGGCAGTCATCCTGCTGAGCCCCGACCCGGCCGTCCCGGACGGCGCGCTCGGGCTCGCCACCGTCTGCTGGCGGGCGATCGGCCACTCCGCGTTCCCGTGGCTCCTGCTGACCCGGCTCCTCACCGGCCTCACCGTGCTGCTGCTCCTCGTCCGGCTCGGCAGCGTGCTGACCGCGGATCTGGTCAGCGGCAGCCGGAACCGCCGCGACCGCGCGAGGACCCTGCGCGCGGTGGCCCGGGTGTCCGGCGACGTCTGGTGGGTGCCCAGCGAACAGCCGCTCGCGTTCTCGATCGGCCGGTTCCGCCGCGGGATCGTCGTCGCCTCGACCGCGGTGGACCGCCTCGACGACGATGTCGCCGAAGCTGTGCTCGCCCACGAACGAGCACATCTGCGCGGACGGCACCACCTCGCGGTCACCCTCGCCCATTCGATGGCCCGCGCACTGCCGTGGGTTCCGTTGTGCCGCGCCGCCCCGGCCGCGATTTCCGTGTTGTGCGAGCTTTCCGCGGATGCCGCGGCAGTCAACGCGTGCGGTCTTCCCGCCGTCACCGGCGCCCTGCACTCGATGGCACCCGCCCCTGCCCCACCCGGTGTCGTCGGTTTCGGCGCGCACGTACAAGCCAGGGTTTCGTGGCTGACGCGGCCCCGCTCGCCGATGCTGCGGCGCTCCGGGGCGATCTCGCGCGGCCTCGCCGGAACCACGGCGCTCTTGCCGCCGCTGGTGTCCGCCGCGATGGCGGTCGCGTCGCTCACGCTGCTCTGCCTGAGCCGCACCAGCTGACTTTCCGGCCCCGGCTGATCTCCGGCCGCCGCCGTCTACTAGGTTCTTAGTAGTCAACTACTATCGGCTTAGTAGAGGAGTCGGCGGCATGGCTCGGCGCAACGGCGGAGTTCCCACCCTCGTCCTCGCGGCGGCGCTGGCCGTCGCCGTGCTGGGGCTCGTGGTCTTCGCGGTCATTTCCTCGAAGACCGACACGAACGCCTCGCCCGCCACCGCTCCCCCGGCGGCCAAGCCGTCCCTCGGCCCGCTCGGCGAACTCGCGCACCGCAAGCCCGGCGATCCGCTCGCGCTCGGCAAGCCGGACGCACCGGTGTCCATGGTGATCTTCTCCGACTACCGGTGCCCGTTCTGCGCGAAGTTCAGCAAGGACACCGAACGCACGCTGGCCAAACGGTACGTCGACACCGGCAAGCTGCGGATCGAGTGGCGCGACTTCCCCATCTTCGGCGACCAGTCGATGCGAGCCGCGATCGCGGGCCGCGCCGCGGCGTTGCAGGGGAAGTTCTGGGAGTTCAACCACGCCCTCTACGACGCCGCGCCCGAGAAGGGCCACCCGGATCTGCCCCCGGACCGGCTCCTGGGATTCGCGCGCACCGCCGGGGTCCCCGATCTGGCCCGCTTCCAGCAGGACACCGCCTCCCCGCAGCTCGCCCAGGAGGTGCGCACGGACCTCGCCGAGGCGTCCGCGCTCGGGGTGTCCAGCACGCCCGCGTTCTCCGTCAACGGCTACCCGGTCCTCGGCGCCCAGCCGACCGAGCTGTTCGAGCAGCAGATCGACCGCGCCCTGGCCGGCGCGTCGTGACCGGCGTCAGCCTGCTCACCGCCTTCCTCGGCGGTCTCCTTTCTCTCGTCAGCCCGTGTGCCGCGCTGCTGCTGCCGTCGTTTTTCGCTTACGCGTTCGACACAGTCGGCGCGCTGCTTTCGCGCACCGCGGCCTTCCTCGCGGGTCTCATGGTCGTGCTCGTGCCGCTGGGCGCCGGAGTGGCGGCGATCGGGGAACTGCTCACCCGCTACCGCGGCATCGCCACCACCGTGGGCGGCGCCTTGCTGGTTCTGCTCGGACTGATGACGATCGTCGGCCTGGGATTCGGCAGCACCGCCGCCGGACGGTTCGCCGGGAAATGGCGCATCTCCAGCCTGGTCTCCGTTTTCGCGCTCGGCACGGTGTACGGTCTCGCCGGATTCTGCTCCGGCCCGCTGCTGGGCGGCATTCTGACCGTCGCCGCTCTCGGCGCGCACCCGGCCTACGGCGCCTTGCTGATGGCCGTCTACGCCGTCGGGATGGCAGCACCGCTGTTCGCGCTGGCCCTGTTGTGGGACCGCCTGCGCCTGTCGTCGCGCCGCTGGCTGCGCGGCCGCGAGCTGCGGATCGGCCCGCTGCGCACCCAGTCGACGTCCCTGATCTCCGGCCTGCTGTTCATCGCCATCGGCGTCCTCTTCCTCGCCACCGACGGCACCGCAACAGTCGGGGCCGCGGTCGGCGTGGACCAGCAATTCGAGGCGCAGCAGACGGTCCAGCGGGTTTTCGGCGCCATACCGGATACCGTGGTGGCGCTGGCCCTGGTCATCATTGTGCTGACGGCGATGCTGGTGCGCCGATCCCTGCGCCAGAAGCGCAACGACCCCGACGGCGCGTGACGGCGCACTGTCAGGAGAAGACCGGCACGACGTCGGAGATGAAGCGGGCGAGGGATTCCTTCTTCTCTTCGTGCGTCATGCTGTTGTCGGTCCAGTAGCTGAACTCGTCGATGCCCAGTGCTTCGTATTCCTTGAGGCGGGCGATGATCTCCTCCGGGGTGCCGATCATCGCGGTGCGGTGCAAGGAATCGAGCGAGAATTCGGGACGATCGGCGAACTTCGACTCCGGGCTCGGCTCGAGGAAACCGTTCTCCGGCACGGTCTTGTTGCCGAACCAGGCGTCGAACGTGCGGTAGAACCGGGAAATCGCGGCGGCCGCCGGACGCCAGCCGTCGGGGTCGTCGGGCGAGTGCGCGTAGGTGTGGCGCAGCACCATGATCTCCGGCTGCGGGACCTCGGGGTGGTTGCCGACCGCGGTGTCGAACTTCTCCTTGAGCGCGGCCACCTCCTCGTCGCCCTTCATCAGCGGCGTCACCATGACGTTGCACCCCTGTTCGACCGCGAAGTCGTGCGACGCCGGGTCCCGGGCGGCGACCCACATCGGCGGCGTCGGCTGCTGGACCGGCTTGGGGACGCTGGTCGCGGTCGGGAACTGCCAGATCTCGCCGTCGTGGGCGTAGTCGCCCTGCCAGAGCGCGCGGACCGCGGGCACCAGTTCCCGCAGGTGCTTGCCGCCGTCGGTGGCCTTCAGGCCGGGGGCGAGCCGGTCGAATTCGATCTGGTAGGCGCCGCGGGCGACGCCGACTTCCATGCGGCCGTTGCTGATCACGTCCAGCAGCGCGGTTTCGCCCGCGGCGCGGATCGGGTTCCAGAACGGGGCGATGATAGTGCCCGCGCCCAGCCGGATGGTGCTGGTCTTGGCGGCGAGGTAGGCGAGGACGGGCATCGGGCTGGGCGCGATCGTGTACTCCATCGCGTGGTGCTCGCCGACCCACACGGTGCCGAACCCGCCGGCCTCGGCCATGAGCGCCAGTTCGGCCAGGTTCTCGAACTGCTCGCGGTGGGTGGTCTGCTCGTCCCAGCGTTCCATGTGGACGAAGAGGGAGAACCTCATTGAAACTCCTTCGGTCGGCTGTCGTGCATCTCGGCGATGGTCTGGTTCCCGGTGGCCCACCGGGTCCGGGGGATTTCGCGGACGAGGACGCGGATGTGCTCGGGCCGGGCGCCGACGGTGCTCAGCACCGCCTCGTGCACGGCCGAGATCAGGTCGCGGATCTGCTGTTCGCTCCGGCCCTCGGCGAGGCTGATGTCGATGTTCGGCACGGTCAGCCCCGCATCACGAACGGATCGGGCACCGGGCCTTCGTCGGTGTTGATCCAGACGCTCTTGAGGCGGGTGTATTCCTTGATGGTCTCGGTGCCGTGCTCGACGCCGACGCCGCTGGCCTTGAAGCCCTGCCGGGGCGACATCGGCGACATGGCGCGGTAGGTGTTCACCCACACCGTGCCGGCGTCCAGCCGCGCCGCCATCCGGTGCGCGCGGGCGAGATTCGTCGTCCACACCCCCGCGGCGAGCCCGTAGTCGGTGTCGTTCGCCAGCGCCACGACCTCGTCTTCGGTGTCGAACGGCATGATCGCGGCGACCGGGCCGAAGATCTCCTCGCGCACGGCGCGCATTCCATTGTGGACGTCTACGAGCACAGTGGGTTCGTAGAAGCAGCCGCCGAGGCCGCCGTCGGTGGCGCGGCCGCCGGTCAGCACCCGGGCGCCCTCGCTGCGGGCGAGGTCCACATAGGACGCGACCTTGTCGCGCTGGTCCGGGAACGCGAGCGGGCCCAGTTCGGTGTCGTCGGCTAGCGGGTCGCCGATGCGGATGCTGCGGGCCCGTTCGCTGACGCGTTCGAGCAGTTCGTCGTACACGGCGCGGTGGGCGAACACCCGGCTGCCCGCGATGCAGGTCTGCCCGGCGGCGGCGAAAATCCCCGCCACCACACCGGTCGCCGCGTTCGCGACATCCGCGTCCTCGAAGACGATGTTCGGCGACTTCCCGCCGAGTTCGAGTGTCGAGCCGATGAACCGGCCCGCCGCGGCGGCGGCGATCCGCGACCCGGTGGCGGTGCTGCCGGTGAACGAGATCTTGGCGAGCCCGGGGTGGTCCACCAGCGGCTGTCCCGCCTCGGCGCCGAACCCGGTCACGACATTGACCGCTCCCGGCGGGAAACCCGCCTCGACCGCGAGTTCGGCGAGGCGCAGCACCGTCGCGGACGTGTGCTCGGACGGCTTGATCACGACCGTGTTGCCCGCGCACAGGGCCGGCGCGAGTTTGCTGCCGGTCAGGGTGAGCGGCGAGTTCCAGGGCGTGATGGCGCCGACGACGCCCAGCGGTTCGCGGACGGTGTAGTTGAGGACCCGCCGGTCGGACGTCGGGATCACGTCGCCCTGGATCTTGTCCGCCAGCCCGGCGTAGTAGTGGTAGTACTCGGGCAAAGTGGCGAGCTGGCCGCGCATTTCGCGCAACAGTTTCCCGTTGTCGAGGCTTTCCGAACGGGCGAGTTCTTCGGCGTTCTCCGCGATGAGGTCGCCGAGGCGGCGCAGCAGATGACCGCGCCGGGTCTGGCTCAGCGCCTGCCATTGCGAGTCGTCGAACGCCTTGCGGGCCGCTTCCACCGCGGCGGCGATGTCGCGGTGGTTGCCGCGCGCCGCCTCATAGAGGACTTCGCCGGTGGCCGGGTTGGCGCTCGGGAAATACTCGCCCGAATCCGGCGGCGTCGGCTTGCCGCCGATGAAGTGGTACAGCCGTCGCGGCTCAGACATGGGAGCACCTTCCGATGAATGCGGTCAAACAGGTGACGAGTTCGCGGGGGTTCTGGACGGGAAGCAGGTGCCGGGCGCCCGGGATCACCTCCGCAGTGCAGTCCGGGACGGCCTCGGCGAGCCGGCGCGTCATCTCCGGCGTGGAGCCAGGGTCCAGTTCGCCGGTGACCGCGAGCGCCGGAGCCCGGATCTCCCCGAGCCGCGGCCCGATCTCCGCGTCGGCCGTCGCGAACACGCGGTAGCAACGGGCGAAACTGGCCGGATCATTGGCTTCCAGCGTGGCTTCGGTGGCGCGGATCCGGTCCGCGGACACGTCCGTCCCGTCGAACCACCGGTGCAACGAGGCGGCCGTGCTCGCTCGCGGGTCGGCCTCCGCCGTGGCCAAGCGCTTCAGCACCGCCGCCCGTTCGGCCTCGGTGCGACGGCAGACCGAGCTGACCGAGGTCAGCGTCGCCACGAGCTCCGGGCGGTGCACCGCCAGATGCTGCGCCACGAGCGCGCCGAGCGAGAATCCCACCACGTGCGCGCCGGGCGGGATCTCTGCGGCGACGCCGGCGGCGAGATCGCCCAGTGTCGTGCCCTCGGGTACCGGCGGCCGCGAGCCGTGGCCGGGCAGATCGTGCGCGACGATCCGGAACCGGCCGCCGAGCAGTGCGGTCACCGGCTCCCACACGGTGCGGTCGAGACCCACCCCGTGCAGGAGAACCAGCGTCTGCGCGGTCATCGGCGGCTACTGCTCGGTGGTGAGCGGAGCGAGCCGCTGCTGGGGACGTCCCTGCGCGGCGGCGGCGAGGGCCACGACGATCTCGCCGGCGTGCGGCGCGTCGGCGATGCGGACCTCGACCGTCTGGTGGTGCGAGCGGATCGTGGCGTCGGTGATGTGCTTGAGCGGGATGTCGAAGACGATCCCCGCCGGCGCGCGCTTCTCGACGGCGGGCAGCAGCGTGGTGGCGTTGGCCGCCTTGCGGAAGTGGTCGCCGAACTTCAGGGTGTGGATGAGCGCCGAGCCGTGCTCGATCTCGCCGTCTAGCCCGACGATGGCGGCCTTGCCGTACGCCTCCGCGGGCCCGCCCAGCGCCTCCATCACCCGGGGGGCGAGCAGGGCGCCGACGTCCGAGGCCGTCGCCTCGATCCCGGGAGCCAGGTCGTCGACGAATCCCTGTCCGTGCCAAGGGTTTTCGATGATCGCGGCGACCACGGCGACCCGCGCGGCCGGTTCCACCGGGCGGCCGCCCTCGGTCAGGGTCTCCTCGACGACGGTGACGATCTTGCGCAGCTTCATGACGGAACGCTCTCCAGTTTCTTCGAGGTGACAGCGGGATCGGTGGTGCGGTCCCCGATGCGGGGATGCGGGCGGGGACCGGTGGAGGCCGCGGCGACGACGACGATCTCGCCGGGCCGGGGCGCGTCGGAAATCCGCGTGGTGACCGTCTGGTAGTGGCTCCGGGTCGCGGCGTGGGTCTTGTGCCACAGCGGAACCACCAGCGTCGTACCGGCTTCCGCGCGGGTGTCGGCGAAGCAGATGATCGATTCGCCCTCGAGGAACTCGCGCATCAGGTTGCCGAAGTACGGGGTGTGGATCAGCGCGCCGCCGTGCTCGATCTCGCCGGCGTTGCCGACCACCGCGGCCTTCCCGAACGCCTCGACGGCGTCCACCCCGCCCAGCGCGTCCAGCAGCCGTCCGGTCAGCACCCGGGCCAGGACCGGCGCGATCGACACGACCTCCGGCGACAGGTCCCGCGAAGGGCTCGTGCCCAGCCACGGATTCCGCAGCACCGCGGCGACGCTCGCCTGCACGGCGGGCCGCGCGGGCGGCGCACCGGCCTCGGTGACCACCTCTTCGCGGTAGACCGCGACCTTGCGCAGGCCGATCTCGTCAGCGCTCACTTCCTCTTGCATGCCACAGACCGTAAGTCGGGACGGGTCAGACGTCAAGGGATCGAGCGCGGACCGCACCTGTCCCACTCGCCAAAAGTCCCAGTTCGATGCAGATCGGAAGTGCATAACAGCAGATCAAGTGCGGTTTCTCAGCTTGCACGCCAGCCGGGCTGCCGGGTCCTCCCCCGCAATGGCGGTCGCAACCCATTGACATGCAAGCGTGGCCGCGCCTACCTTCTCTTGCATGCCAGGGAAGCGGCCCCCGCCGCAGTACCGGCCGATCCGGACGCCCCGTCGTCCGCCTTGTCTCCCGCGCTTCGATCCCCCCGCGAAAGGTGATCCGATGCCCAGCAACGACGCTGCATCCCCGGTACCGGCCGGGGAAGCACCGGACCTGCACTACCGCGACCGGATCGCGGTCGTCGAACCGTACGGAGTGGACGCGATCCCCGACTCCGAACGGCACGGCAAGCCGGTCTCGCAGTTCTTCATCTGGTTCGCGGCCGGCATGAACTTCCCGATCATGGTGCTCGGGTTCGTCGCGTCCGGCTTCGGGCTGTCGCTCACGTCCGCGGTCACCGCGATCATCGGCGGTTCGCTGCTCGGCGCGGTGCTGATGGGCGTCTTCTCCCGGATGGGCGGGCGCCTCGGCGTCGCCCAGCAGATCCAGGCCCGCGGGCCGCTCGGGTTCTTCGGGAACTTCATCCCGGTCGCCTACGTGAACGTCTTCGCCGGCATCGGCTGGGCCGCGGTCACCGTCATCCTCGGCGGGCAGGCGCTCAAGGCGCTCGCCCCGGGCATCCCCTACTGGCTGGGCACGCTCGTGCTGGTCGTGCTGCAGCTCGTCGTGGCCGTGTTCGGCTACAACATGATCCACTACCTCGAGCGGATCCTCGCGGTCGTGCTGTTCTTCGGCTTCGTGATGATCACCGTCGTCTCGGTCAGCCGCGGCTGGACCGGCAGCTTCCAGTCCAACCCGCACGCGTCCGGCTGGATCGGCGGCACCGGCGGCTGGATCACCTTCGCCGGCTACTTCCTGTCCTTCCTGATCGCCTGGTGGCCGTTCGCCTCCGACTACTCCCGCTACCTGCCCGACAGCAACCGCGTCAACCGCGCCACCGGCATCTGGACCTTCGCCGGCAACTTCCTGTCGCTGTCCTGGCTGGGCATCGCGGGCGCGCTGCTGGGCAACTCGGCCGCGTCCGGCGAAAGCCCCATCGAGGCGCTCGACCGGCTCACCGGTCCGTTCCACATCCCGGCGCTGCTGGTCATCCTGATCTCGTCGTTCTCGCAGAACTTCCTGAACGTCTACGGCGGCGCGATCTCGGTGCAGACGCTGCGGATCCCGATCAGCCGCCGCACCGCGGTCACCGCCATCTGCGCGGTCGCCTACGCGATCAGCCTGTGGGCGGACGAAGGTTTCGAGGCGAAGTTCAAGACCTTCCTGTTCCTGGGCGCGTACCTGATCGCCCCGTTCGGCGCGGTGCTGCTGCTCGACTACGCGCTCGGGCACCGGCGCGACCGGTCGCGCATCGCCGAACTCTACGACTCCCGCCGGATCCTGGAATGGGGTTTCGTCGCCTGGGTGGTCGGCGCGGCGGTCTCCGCGCTGTTCTGGAACCTGTCGTTCTACGTGGGCCCCATGGCGAAAGCGCATCCCGAGTGGGGCGACCTGTCGTACTTCGTCGGCTTCGGCGTCGCGGCGATCGTCTTCGTCCTGACCTACCGGCTGCCGCCGTTGTGGCACCGCGAGAAGCCGGTTTTCGACGACCCCGCCGTCAAGGCCGCCGAGGTCAAGAGCACAGCCCGGGCGTCCTGACCGCCCCGCACCAAGAGAAGGGACACATCGTGCTGGCCGACAACGACTCCCGGCGCGACCGCATCCGCGCCGCCTGGGAGAGCGCCTGGGACCGCGGCGAGGTCGACGCTCTCGACGACCTGCTCAGCCCCGGCTACCGCCGGATCGAAAGCGGCGGCGCCGAACACGACCGCGACCAGTTCAAAGCCTCCATCGTCTCGACCCGCTCCGCGTTCCCGGACCTGACGACCGTCGTGGACGAGATCGTCGTCGAAGGCGACCGCGCGGCCATCCGCTGGCACAGCACCGGTTCGCACACCGAGTCGTTCCTCGGCGTTCCCGCGACCAACCGGTCCGTCGCGGTCAACGGCGCCACCTTCGCGCGGTTCAGCGAAGACCGCATCTTCGAGGAGACGGTCACCTGGGACCCGCGCGCCCTGCTCACCGCACTCGGCATCGTCGCCGTCGGACAGGACCGGTGACCGCCATGACTTCCACGATCCCGCCGAGGAACACCCCGATGACCTTCCCCGACCCGGACCTGATGAAGCAGGTCAACAGCCGGTTCGTCAGCGGCGTCACCGTCGTGGCCGCGCTCGACGGCGACACCCCGCGCGGGCTCGCCGTCAACGCGTTCTCCAGCATCTCGCTCGACCCGCCGACGGTGATGGTCGCCGTCCAGCACACGTCCTCCACGCACGACTGCCTGTACCGGACCGGGCACCTGGCGATCAACATCCTGTCCGCCGGGCAGCTCGACGTCGTCAAGACGTTCGCGACGAAATCCGCCGACAAGTTCGCGGGCCTGGACTGGACGCCGGGCCCGCACGGCAGCCCGCTGCTGGAGGGCAGCGCCGCACGGATGGAGGTCGAGATCCGCGAGCGGCTGCTGGCCAGCACGCACACGGTGTTCATCTGCCGGGTCGTCCACGCGGAGGCCGCCGACATCCCGTCGATGGTGTACAGCGCAGGTAGGTTCTTCGACGGAAGCGCCCTCGATCCGCTGGCCTAGACCGGCAGCGGAACGCGGGGCAGGCGAAGGGAGACAGGCACCATGGCTGGCGTCAACGGGACGAGCACCGGCTCCATCCAGGGCAGGCTGATCGCCGAGATCCGGCGGCGCATCATCGCCGGCGAGGTCTCGCCCGGGATGAGCCTGTCCGAACTCGCGCTCGCCGAGGAATTCGGCGTCAGCCGCACCCCGGTCCGGGAAACCTTCAAACAGCTGCAGACCGAAGGCCTGGTCGAGATCCGCCCGCGCGTCGGCACCTTCGTCACCGCACCGTCCCGCCGGGAAATCACGGAACTGTTCGAGATGAAGGAACTCCTCGAAGGAGCCGCGGCGCGCCTGCTCGCCCAGCGCGGCCAAGTGCCCGAGATCGACCAGCTGAAAGAGAATCTGCGCCAAGCCGACCTGGCCGTCGACGCCGACGACCGGGCGCGCTACGCACAGCTCGTCGAAGAATTCCACGACCTCATCATCGTCGGCGCGGACAACCGCAAACTCGAAGCGCACTACCGCACCCTGATGAACCAGCTCGCCTACTCGCGCCTGGTCACCACGTCGCTCAAACAACCGGGCCGGCCGCACCAGTCCGACCGCGAACACCACCACGTCCTCGAACTGATCCTGTCGAAAGACGGCGACAGCGCCGAACAGGTCATGCGAGAGCACGTCCGAGCCAGCCGCCGCGCCCTCCTCGCAGGCCTGCGCACCGGCGACGCCGCACCCTGACCACCGCAAGGAACCCCCGATGACCGACCTCTGCACCCTCCCGGCCCCAGCCGACACTGTTTATCTCGCCCTCGCCTCCGGCCGCCCCGCAGTACTCCCGGACGACGACGGAGCCGTGCTCGTCCTGCCCGCGCAGTCCTCGACGCCCGAACTGCTGCACTTCGCCATCCGGTACTCCAGCGGCCTGCTGCACGCCGCCGCCCCGTCCGCCTGGCTGGACCGCCTGCGGATCCCTGACCAGCCCGTACTCGCCTCGGAAGACAGCGGAACGTCCTTCACCGTCGCCGTCGACGCGGTCGACACCGGAACCGGCATCTCGGCCCGCGACCGCGCCCGCACCATGCGAGTCCTCGCCAATCCGGGCACGGTGCCCGCCGATCTGATCCGTCCTGGGCATGTGCTGCCTGTCCGGTGCGCTTCGAGTGGCCGCCCCCGGGTTTGGGAACGAGCGGTCGAACTCGTTTCCGCGGCCGGGCACCATCCGGTGGCGATGGTGTGCCGGTTGGTCGACGATCGGGGCGAACTGCTGGATGACTTCGCGGCTGCTCAGTTCGCTGCTGAGCATGGGCTTCCTGTGGCGGCCTGGGGACCGGTGCAGCACGCTCTTTGACAGGCAGGAGGCGATTGTTGCCTTGGGCGGAGGGGGACGATGAGCGCTGCCGAAGAGCACAAGCGCGACGCAGCCGACTACGGCGACCTGATCGGACGGTTTGTCGACCGCACGATCAATGCTGCCCAATTCGAACAGCAGTACTTGGAATTGATGAAGAACGACGAAGTTCGGTGCCCTGACGACGTGTTCACCGTCCTCGACAAGTTGTTCTCGGACGTTGACGAGTACTTCGTATCGCCGGAAGCTTCAGCGGCAGAACGACGCGAACTGGACGAAGCGTTGCGCGAACACGCCGCCGCCGCGCTGGCACGCTTGCAGGAGCTGGGCGCACTCGGATAGTGCCTGCAGCGGCCGACTCGAGCTTCAGCCGGGGCAGATCATCGCTCCGGCAAGAGAGATCGTTCGGCACGAGGCTCATCGCCCGCCAGTCTCTCCCCCGTTCGCCAGCGCTCGGTCCGCCTGCTCACGTGATCGATCCGGCCGCCGGTGCGCACCCGAAGCGGCAACCGCCGGACGCGAGACTTGCGTCGTGAGGTTCTTCGGCCGGGTTTGCCGGACGGTGGACCACTTGGCCGCTGGGAATGCGGCAAGCCCTGGGCGCGACCGTCGGGAGGCCCGGCTCCAGAGCCTCCCGACGGCACCCGCGGATCAGGACTGGGGCAGCGTCACCCCGTACCGCTTGGCCGACAGCGTTGCCGGGAAGAAGCACGACGTCTGCGTGTCTCCCCCGGAGAGAGTGCCGAGGCCCTTGCCCCCGTCGTAGGCCGGGCCGCCGGAGTCGCCGTGGTCGGAGTGGGCGGTCGTGCAGAACTCGTGGTAGACCGTGTAACCCTCCGCTTCGAAGGTGTAGTCGACCTTGGTGACCTTGCCCGACGTCACGCCGGAGGTGATGCCGGCGCGCTTCATCTGCTCGCCGACTGTCGCGTCGGCGAATTCGGTGATCTTGGTGCCGTCGTTGATCTCGCTCGGTCCTTCGCCCGAAGCGTTCTCCACGAGCATGTTGTCTTCGTCGGGGAACACCGCGTCGACGGTCTTGCCGTCGTTCCACGGACCGCCGCCGCCGAGTTTTTCGCAGTGGCCTGCGGAGAGGAGCAGCTTCTTGCCGTCCTTCTCCACGTTGAATCCGTTGGAGCAGGACGCTTGGCCGTTGCTGATCTTGTCGCCGCCCTTGATGAACAACGACATCGCACCCGGATGGTGTTCGACGCGGACCATGTCGCCGTGCTGGCGGGCGGTCTCGAGCAGCGCGTCCTTCTGTGCCTTCGGGGTGGCGTCGTAGACGTCGACGACGACCTGGTTGTGCGCGAGGTCGAGACCCCAGCCGGCGCTGGGCACGCCGCCGGTGGCGTCCAGTTGCTGTTTCACCGTGCTGAGTTGGCTCAGGCTGTACTTCACCACCTGCGCGTTCAGGCCGGAAGCGCGCACCTTCGCCGCGTCGGCGTTGTTGAGCACAGTGACGACCGAGGCGCCGCTGTCGTCGAGGTAGTGCCCGCCGGTGGCGGAGCCGAGACTGCTCATGACCGCGGCCGGTGTCGCCGCTGCTGACGCCGCGGGCACGGTGGTCATGGCGAGGGCCAGCGTGCCGAACGAGCCGACGGCGAGGACGCTCAGCCTGAAACGTGTCGATCGCATGTGTTTCCTCCTGCGCGGAACGGGAGAGAAAGGACGTGCACCGCTGGGGAAGCCCGCCTCCGGGCCTCCGGATTCGGTGCCGGACTCGGCTAACTGCGGAGGGATCTCCTCCCCCGGGCGTCGGGTGACCGGATCATGAGCCTCCAACCGTCTCGTTGTGGAAACGGAACGTGATCAACCTGAGGTTCGTGATTCTCGAACAGTTCCGGGCAATCGCGACACCGACGAAGGTAGGTTCACGTTTGGCGCAATCCTCGCGCCCGAACGGCGCAGCGGCGGGATGCGCTCGAGCCGGTTGGCGTGGACGAGTGTCCACTTGAGACGGTTACCGCGTATCGACACGCTTGGTCAACCAGGAAATCGCGCTCGCGCGACTGGAGCAAGCAGCCTTACGCTGAACGGACCGAAGTCGCGGCCAGGCTGGGCATCAGCCCGACACCTGCGTGAAACGCGGCGTCGGCAACAACCCCGAGCCGCTCTCCTCGGCGGACCCGGGGCGGAGACGGTTCAGCCGATGGCGGCGAAGTCCATCTCCTTCGTCCGCACCGTGCCCGCCGAACGACCGGGCGCGCGGTGGTAGGTCCAATAGAGGTTCGTGTGCGCGATGACCTGATCCGGCGGCGGGGCACCCCATTCGGAATGGTCCTCGGTCGTGTGCGCGTCGGCGACCAGAAGCGCGTCGTACCCTTTCACGATCGCCGTGTGCAGCGTGGCCCGGATGCACTCGTCGGTTTGCGCGCCGGCTACCACGAGCTTGCCGACCGACAGATCCGAGAGCACTTCTTCCAGTGCGGTGCCCTCGAACGAATCCGCGTAGTTCTTCTCCACCCGGCGCTCGCTCTCCGCGGGGGCGAGTTCGGGCACGATCTGCCACTCCTCGCTCCCCGACGCGAGTTGCTCGTCGGAATGCTGCACCCACACCACCGGCACCGCGTGCTCGCGGGCGTTGGCCACCAGTTCCGCCACGTTCGCGACGACCTCGTCCCGCGCGTGCGCGCCGGAAACGACCGCGTTCTGCACGTCGATCACCAGCAATGCCGTTTTCGGCCGGTTGTCCAGTGTGGTCATTTCCCCTCCAGGCAAAGTCCCCCACGAGCCAGCAGCACCATAGCGCGCCTTTCGCGGCATTGCTACCGCGCGCACCCGAATCCCGAAAGGAGGCGAACCACGCGATCCGGTGCGGTTGTTCGATTCGGAATTCTTTGTTGTCACCGGGAGCGGGACCCGGGTTTCAGCGGAGAGGAATCTCGTCGTTTAACGGTCGAGCCGCTCGGCCATCAGCTCGCCCGCCATGATCGAAGCCAGGTTGGTGTTGGCCCGGGGAACGAAAGGGAAGATCGACGCGTCGACCACGCGCAGGCCGTCGAAGCCGAGTACCCGGCAGTCGGGATCGACCACGGTTTCGCGGTCTCCGGGATCGCCCATCCGGCACGTGCTCGTCGCGTGCTGCGAGTCGCCCGCGGTGGCGAGCAGGTAGTCGTCCAGCTCGCTGTCGTTGTCCAGCACCGCGAACAGCTCCTCGTTCGCGCTCTCCAACGAACCGCTGAGGATCGGCGCGGTCTCGTCGGCGCGAGCTAGTTCGACCAGCGCTCGAATACCGGCGCGCAGCCGCGGCAGGTCGCGTTCGTCGGAGAGCATTCGCTGACGCACCAACGGTTGTGCGTCCGGGTCAGTGGAGATGAGGCTGACCTCGCCGCGCGAATAGTTCTGGTTGAGCCACACCCCGTACGAACCGGCCCCGGCTCCGGTGTCCGCGAACGCCATGGCGAGCACGCTCTGGTTCATCGAGACGAACATCAGGTCGCCTTCGGGCGCGCCGGGGCCGCTGGTGAAGCGGACGCAGACGTTGGTGTGCCGGTCGTCCGGCGTCTTGATCGCCGCCGCTTCGGTCAGCGGGAGCTGGATCATCGCGATCGGATGGTCCTGCAGGCCGCGGCCGACCGGCAGGTCCGCGCGGACGTCGATGCCGAGCGACCGCAGCTGACCCGCTGGTCCCACGCCGGAGCGCTGGAGGATTGTCGGCGTGTGGATCGCGCCCGCACTCAACACGACCGTGTCGGCGAGCTCGGTCGTGGCCGTCCCGCCGATGACGACCCGGACGCCGATCGCGCGGCTGCCGTCGAAGAGCACCTGGTCCACGAGCGCGTCGCCGCGGATGGTCAGGTTCGGCAGCGTTCGGGCGGGTTCCAGGTAGGCGTCGTTGACCGAAACCCGCCGCCCGGCGCGGGAATTGATCGGGTACGGCGAGACGCCGCTGGCTCCCGGAGCGTTCACATCCGGTGCCCAGCCGTAGCCCGCGGCGATCGCCGAGCGGTGCAGCGCGGCGTCGACCGCGCCCCAATTCTCTTGCGGCATACGGTAAATCGGAGTCGGGCCGCCGCGGCCGTGGTAGGGCTCGTCGCCGAAAGCCTCGTCGTCCTCCAGCTTCGCGAAGTACGGCAGCACGTCGCCCGGTCCCCAGCCCTGCAGCGCCCAATCAGCGAAATCCGCCATCGGCGGGCGGATCGCGATCTGCCCGTTGATCGACGAACTGCCGCCCACGCCCCGGCCGCGCCAGTACAGCGCCGGCAGCTGTTTGTCCGTGCGCGTGGAGTCCAAGCCTCGCCACACCATTTCTTTGGCCGCGGCCGGGTCCAGCAGGGCGACGATGGGATTGGGCGAGCGCCACGCTTCGGGCATCTCCGCGGACCGGTAATCCGGACCGGCCTCGAGCAGCAGGACCCGCTTGCCCCGTTCCGCCGAGCGGACTGCCAGCGCCGCTCCCGAGGATCCGGCGCCGACCACGATGAGGTCCCAGCCGCTGTCCGCCATGTGCCTGCCCCTTCGCCGGTCTCCGTGGCGGCTAGAATGATCCCCGGCCGTACGTTCAGTCAAGAGTGAACGTTCAGTTTTTCCTGAGCTACCGTGAGGTGCCGATGACCTTGCCCGACCGGTCCGCCGAGCACGCGCTCGTCGAGGACTTCGGCCTGCGCATCGGCCGGGCGATGGGCTGGCCGCCGATGGCGGGCCGCACCAGCGGCGTGCTGCTGCTCAGCGAAAAACCCCTGACCCTCGGCGAACTCCAGGACGCGCTCGACGCGAGCAAGGGTTCCGTGTCCGAGATGACGCGGCTGCTCATGGTCAACGGCGTCGTCGAGCGGACCAAGAACCCCGGCAGCCGCCAGTTCGTCTACCGCTGGCGCGACGACGCCTGGCTCGGCTGCCTGCAGCACCAGGTGAACGCGACCCGCGAACTGCTCGAGCTGGCCGAGAGCGCACAAGAACACGGCAAACACCTGGCAGCCGAGCAACGCGCCCGGCTGCGGCAGATGCGCGACTACTACGTCTTCATGACCGAACAGCTCGAAGCGCTCCTGGCCGAGTACGCCAGCCGGACCGAGACCGATGCCTGACCCGGATGACTCAATCCGGACCTGCGCGCACTGACCTGGCCTTAAGGTGAGCCAGGTGGAGCCATTGACCGCGATCGCCACGATCGCCGCGAAGTACGGCGCTTCCCAGCTGATCCGTGCGCTCACCGGGAACGACGAGCTCAGCGGGCTGGCCTCGGAGCTGCTCGGCGAACTCGTGGCCAGCGAAGACCGCCTCAGCGAGCAGATGGCCGGGATCGGCCGTCAGCTGGACGAGTTGCTGGACCAGCGGTACACGGTCGCGTTGGGGGCCGGGCAGCGGGCTTTGCGCGACGCGAGCACCGCGCCCGAACCGCGCTCGCGGGCCGCCGAGCTGGCCCGCGCGCGTGACTTGTTCCGCGAGGCCGCCGCGGCAGCCTCGGCCAAGTCGCCGCTGCAGATCGCGGTGGCCGAGCGGTACGTCGCGCTGTGCTCCCTCTCCGCGGGCCGTCCCGACGCCGTGCCCGCGGCGCTGGACACGTTGAACGAGGCGGCGTTCCGGGCGCTGACCGAGGCGCTCCCGCTCTTCGGGCCGAAGGCCTACGAGAAGGCTCGGGCGCAACTCCCTCGGTCGAGCCGGCTGGGCCTGCGGGGCCGGCGCGAGGAGCGGATCGACGAACTGGGCAGCGACCTCGTCGACGCGGTCGACGACGTCGTGGATCTCGCCCTCAACCTGCTCGCCGAATCGGAGGCCCTCGCGCGCGGGCTCGGTCAGGACCTCGGGCCGGAAACCGACGTCGACCTGCTCCTGCCCGCGGGGTACGAAGACGACGAGCGACTGGCCAGCACCGCGCAGGTGGTCGTCCGGCCGATCGAGCCCGGGCCGCTGCGGTTCGGTCCGCTGACGGTCGCTTTCGGCGACATCCGCCCGGTTCCAGGCCAGCCGCAACCTCCTAGTGCTGCGTCCGCCGCCGTCGTGGTCGCCGCCAAGTTCGCGCAGGACTCGCCGCCGGGGTACGCGGCGACGGCGCGGCCGCCCGGCTTCGAGGTGGAAGTGCTTGTCCGGTCGGACTTTCCCGTGTCGCCGTCCCTGATCGTGTCGTTGCGGCCCGGGCTGGTCCTGGCGGACGAGGTGCTGCAAGAGGTGATGCCCGGCCAGCCCGCGTTCACCGGGGTCGCCAGCGACATGCTCGCCGCGCGGATGCAAGAGATCCGGCTGCCCTATTTTCACCCGGACAGGTTCGTCAACGAGTGGACAGTGAACATCAACAACGTGTTGATCTTCCAGTCGTCCGACCGCCAACTGCTCGAACTGGAGAGCGGCGGCGCGCGCTTATTCTGAGCACGCGCTGTTCCGGACCGCGATGGCGATCAGGCTGCCCTTGGCTACCGCGAACAGCCGATCGGGTGCGGCGCTGCGCAGCGCCCAGATCCGCCGGGCCACGCGGGTGCGATTGGCGAGCCGTCCGTCGGAAGTCAGGTGGAACAGCACGCCGGAGGTGCCGGCGACCAGGAAGCCGTCGGCGGTCGGGAACACCTGGCCGGCGAGCCGCTCCCCGACATCGACCCGCCACTGCAGGCGGCCCGCGGCGGGGTCCACGACCGTGTAGCCGCGGGGTTCAGGCAACCACAGCAATCCTCCGGCTTGTTCCGGCGCAGCAGCCACAAGGTCAGTCTCAGCCTGGACGAACTCGCGGGCTGTGTCGGATGACAGGTCGATTTCAGCCAGGGCACGTCGGCCGCAACGCAGCAGAAAACGGCCGGGTCCGACCGTTGCGATGCTGGATCCGGCGTCGTTGTCCACGAGCGGCTGCGGAAGCCGCCATGCGGCCCGTACCCGGCCGTTGTGCCGATCGATCAAGCGCACCCGGATGTCGCCCGGTACGCCGATCAGGAAGCCGTCACCGGCGGGCACGGGCAGCACGGTGCGGATTCGCTGCTCGGTTTCCCAGCGGAGCCGCCCCGTCGCGAGATCGAACGCGCGCAGCGGCGTGTACCCGCGCCAGCCGCCGACGAGCACGACGTTCGCCGAAACGACCAGATGTCCGGGGGTTGCGGGGACGTGCACGGACCAGATCTCGCGCCCGGTCGCGAGGTCCAAACAGGACAATCGGGGGTTGTTCTGCGGGATCACCAGGCACCGATCACCGACGACGGCAACCGCCCGCGGCCACGTGCCGACCGGAACATCCCACCGCACAGCACCGTCTGCTGGGTCGAGGCTCACCAGCCTGGTGCTGCGCTCGTGGACGATGACGTGACCGCTCGTCACGGCCAGGCCCGAGGCAATGCCGCGCTGGTGCAGCGGATGCTCCCACTCGATGTCGATCACCGCAGTAGACCACCACGATCGGGTGACCTTCGGCAACCGCATTAGGTGCGCCGCGAAACCAGGCGGCCCGCTTTGTTCTTCGCGCGGCAACAATTTCGCTAGGCAACATTCTCGGCCAGATGTCCCGGACCATGCGACCGTTTCTGATTTCTCCAAGTCCCACAGCTGACACATTCGGAGCCGCTGCACCGAATGCGTCAGAAACGGAGCTTGACATCGGTGCAATGCTGAAAGTTCGCAGTCGGAAATCCATCTATCGCCGAGGGGTTCCATGAAAAAGACCGGTTTGCTCCTGACGCTCGCTGCCGTCCTCGTGCTGAATGCGCTCACGTCCGCCGGAGCGTCGGCTTCGGTCCCCCGCCGGGGCCCGGCTTCGGCCTTCGAGGCCTACGTGACCTTGTTCAACCAGACCAACCGGGTCCTGACCCTCAAGGCGTCCCACCTCGACCACGGGTGCTGGGACACCGAACCGTCCAGCCGGATCCAGCCGCACACGGCAGTCTATTGGCGGTCCGACAGCTGCGGGGCGTTCACCGGCACCGAAGGCTGGGTGAACTACACGATCGAGAGAACGGGGGGTCAAGGCTACGCCTACGCGCACTGGAACCTCCCCTATTCCGGCTCCAATTCCTTCGACGGCACAGCAGGCGGGCTGTTCACGATGACCACGCAGGGAAACAACGAACGACACGCACAGGTCAACTACATCCTCAAATGTGTCATTCCCAGCTGCGTGGGATGAGCCATCTGGTCCACCCCAGGGAGTAAGACGACCGCCCGGCGGCCCTTCTCTTCGGTCGCCGGGCCTGACGCGGCCGGTCCCGCAGAGCGAGTCGCAAGAGGCGCAACTACCGCGACTGCGCGTCGTGTTGTGACCTGCTCGCGCCAACCAGACCCACCGCGACCGTGCCGCCTCGCATGCCCGGGCCAGCTGTCCCAGGCGCGATCCCCGCGGCAGCCGCACAGAACCCGTTCCCCAAGCCCGTTCTGGCGACGCCCGCTGCATGCACGGCCTCTCCCGGGGCTCCCGCACGGCGTGACCGGGTCCAACCGCCCAGCTTCTCCGGGAAGTCGGAGCGACTCCCAGCACCGCGCGTCGGATTCCGACCGGCAAGCCTGTAACGGAGAGGTGAGCCGTCACACTGCGAGCGCCTCGCCTTCAACCTCCTGAGAGTTCTTTTACGTCTCGTAAAGCCGCGACGATCTGCGGCCAGTCGAAGGTGGCCAGACCGTCGTCGGCGCGCACAGTCACAGCATCCGGATCCATTATGGAGGCACCCGCGTTGACCAGTCTGGCCACGCTCTCGCCGTACGCAGGATGCCTGCGCAGTACGGCTTTCACGCACGGCACAACAACAATCGGGACACCCGTGCCGAGCATCTCGTTGAGAATTCCCAGAGCGAAGGTATCGCTGAATCCGGCCGCCCACTTGTTGATCGAGTTGAACGTCATCGGTGCCGCCAGCACAGCCGCTGCGCGAGGAAGCGACTCCCGTTGCCGCGGGGATCCGGAGTGAACCCGCGTGATGCAGCCTGTCGCAGCAGCGAGTTCGTCCAGATCGGTCCACGACGCCGCGTTCGGAGTGGCGATGACACAGACCGACCAACCCTCGCAGGTGAGCGTCCCGACGAGCTCCTGGATCCGCAGGACCGGCGGAGCAGCAGTGACTACCAGATACAGCCACCGCGATTTGTCGCTCATCCACCCCTCCCCTGTTCGTATCTTGCGCGAACCCGGTGCCAACTGACGGCGACTGCGCCTCAGCGGCGCGCGAAGAGCCGCGACAGCGCCGGGACAGCCCGGATTTTCTCGCTGCTCAGATGACTCCACACGATCCCAGCGGGCCGGCGGCGCGCTTCGCAGTAGATAACTTGCGTCGGCGTCACAATGACGTCAACGCTGAAGTCGTGCTCGGTTTCGGGGAGATCGGTATCCACGACTTGAAGCTCGTGCACGGTGCTGATGATCGTCGTCTGCGGGCCGATCAGCCCAGCTTCCGACAGGAGGGCAACCTCGATGTCCGAGTAGCCTGCCCCCTTTCCGGATCGAGCGCGTAGAAGGTGTCCGGGTCGTCCATCGCGGGCACGTCCCGCACCGGCAGTTGGGCGCGATCCGGATTGGACTTGACCACCCGTGCGTCCCGCCAGACGTCCAGCGCGGCCAAACGCTCGGCTGCTGCCGCGGTTCCAGCGAACGACGGAATGCGCCCAGCAGCGCCCCTCGGGTCCACCGCTTCGGCGTCGAGCGCCGCCCAGACACGCTCACGGGCAGCGCGTTTCGCTTCGTCGATCTCCATGTCTCTGTTGTACCGTGCAGATCGCTGCACCTCATACCTCAAGTTGAGCACCGCGTTGGCCTCGGACGCGTCGATCGCTTTGATCCCGGATCGAGGAGCACGGTCTCGCCGCCGGGCGACTCGTTCCGAGCGGTCTTGCCGTAGGAGTAGTACATGGTCACTTCTGTGGTGTTCGACGTCGGTGAAACGCTGCTCGACGACTCCCGCGAATGGGGTGAGTGGTCCGATTGGCTCAACGTGCCTCGGCACACTTTCTCCGCGGTGCTCGGCGCCGTCACGGCACAGGGCCGAGACAACGCCGAGACGTTCGAGTACTTCCGCCCCGGATTCGATCTTGCGCGCGAGCGGCAGCTCCGTGAAGAAGCTGGCCGCGGTGAGCAGATAAATGAAGACGATCTTTACTTTGACGTTCGCTCCGCACTCTCGGGGCTTCGGGAACTCGGCCTTTGGCTGGGTGTCGCCGGGAACCAGACGGCCCGTGCGGGAGATCTCTTGCGTGCCTTGCAGCTGCCGGTCGACCACATCGGCACATCCGGCGAGTGGGGTGTGGCGAAGCCTGATCCGCGGTTCTTCGAGCGGCTGATCGAGCTGGCGCCGGGCGAGCCAAGCGAGATTGTCTACGTGGGCGACCACCGTGACAACGACGTCGTGCCAGCGAAGGCCGCGGGTTTGCGCACGGCGTTGATCCGGCGCGGCCCGTGGGGTTTCCTGTGGGCCGACGACCCGGTAGTACGCCGGCATGCCGACTGGGTTATTGGTTCCCTCAACGAGCTCCCGGCGCTTCTTGCGGCTGACCGGAGCCGTGGTGCCCAGCAGAGTCGCACCTAGCGCCAATCGGAGCCTTCTGACGCGGATGACGTGCAGTCGTTTCCTTCCGTCAGAAGGCATTCCACGTCCACGGCCTCGGGATCTCGCCGCGCAAGCAGGCTATGCGGTGCGATGCTTCCCGGGCGGCGTCGGCGCTCGTCGCGCCCTTTGCCAGCACAAAGGTCGCCCACCGCAGTTCCTGGATGTCGACAAACGTCCGGAAAGACGCCGCCGTGGTGACGTCACGGCCATAAGCTGTGGCGAAACTGCGGTAGTCGGACCGGCTCACCCGGGCAAAGTCCGCGAAGTCCGCCGCGAGCGGAATCAGGTCCCAGTCGCGGTCTCCGAGCGAGACGTGCTCCAAATCGAGAAGCACCGGCTTTCCGTCTGCGAGCACAGCAACGTTGTTCTGCCACGCGTCCCCGTGGATCACCGTCGGAGAATGGCGTGTTCGCTCTCGCTGCAACCGTTCGCGCAGAACACCGACCTGGTGCGCAAGCCAGGCACGGTCGTCGTCGGGAAGGTGCCGCGCCGCGGCGATCCGGCCCGCGACCCCAGCGAAAGGATCGAACATCCGCAAAACAGGGTGCGTCGGCGGCTCCAGGCGGTGGAGCAACCGGAGAATGCTGCCCAGTTCGCCGGGGCTGGCGGGGCGGTGCGCAGGCAGTTCCCGCCACCATGTCACCGGCCGGTCATGGACGACGACCGGCTGGGCGATGTCGTCCAGAACAGCGACCGAGTTGATGCCAGTGCCTGCCAGCCACCGGGCCGCCTCGATCTGGAATTCTGCGGCTTTCTCAGTGCCGGCGGGGCCGATGCGAGCGACACAGCCGCCGGCGAGCCGGTACATCAGGTTGGATCCGTCGCGGATCAGAACCGCTCCGGCAGGATTCAAGCCCGCTCGTCGTGCCGCGGCGGCCAGAACGTCGCCCGCAGGCTTCGAGGTCGCTGTCACGCTGACGATGATGTCAACGTCTGGTGCATCAGGCCGGACAGTGCGCGCGTCAGCGGACGATGGCGAGCCGATTCAGCAAGGGTGAGTCCGGAACTCGCGCTTGTCCGTTGATCGTTGCTGCCGCAGATCTACGCGCGTGGACCAGCGTTGGGCACCCGGCGGACCGAACCTGGGCCGCAGCGTGGGTCAGGGCGATCGTTCTGCTCGCGGCGGGGCTGGTCGCGGCCTCGAAGGACGTAGGCCGCAAGGGGAACGCGGGCCAGCCTCAGCGCGGCTACTTGTTCCTCAGCAAACCGTGGAGCTGACGGCGTTCGCGCAAAAAATGCCGCGCCGCCGGAAATCGCGGAAATAAGCGCGCTCGAACGCACACAACCGTCGGCGGATGCGCGTTTTCGCCAAGGCGAGATCCCATAGTGGTCCCGCTGCCGCGGCGACCCAGCCGTGTCGCGGCGATCAGACCCGCCCGTCGCGCCGTCCGGTAATCGATGGGAGGCCTCGTCCGGTTCCGGTAGGTTGTCGGATATCTCGGTGCACCGGGAACGACGACCCGTGGGATTGGGTCCGTACGAGGGGAATCAGATGCACAAGGGTTTTGTCCTGTCCGCAGGCCGTGCGGTCGTGGCGGTCGCCGCTGTCAGCGGGCTGGCGGCGTGTTCGTCGGGGACCGCGGCGGCTCCGGCGGAAACCGCCGCCGCGCATGCCGAGGTCTTCGGCGCGGGCGGTTACCGCGGCATTGCGCCGGGGATGGCCAAGGAGGCGGCGCTCGCCACCGGGAAGCTCGCCAACGCGCCGGTCTCCATGCTGGACGGCTGCACGGTCCTGAGCTGGCAGGGCGGCCCCGCGCCGGACCAGGCCAGACTCGCGGCCGAGGCCGCGGCGCAGAAGAAGGCCGACGAGCTCTACGCCAAGTCCGACGCGGCGGACCGGGACTCGAAGGAGAACACCGGCAAGTCCGCCGCGGAATTGGCGAAAGCAGCCGCCAAGGACGCGGAAGCGGCCCAGCTGGCGGCCGACTCCGCGATGGCGAGCGCCGAACTGGCGGGCAAGCGGGAAGAGCGCGACAAGGCGTTCGCCGCGGCCGGTGGCGCGTCGTTCGGCAAGAACGGCGTGCACGAGCTGGGCGCGCCGCCCGACGCCAAGACCGCGGAGGGCATCGGCATCGGCTCGTCGCTGGCGGACCTGCACAAGGCGTACGACGCGCGCGGCCTGAAGCTCGCCGAGGCCGGGCGGTTCGAGATGCCCATCGCGGAGAAGCCGGGCTGGCGGTTCGTGTTCACTCCCGCTGCCAACGGCACGGTCGGCGGAGTGGCGATCTCCGACGGCGTCCTGAAATGCCGGTGACGCCGTGGTGGTAAGTCCATAGTGGACTGATGAAGGCCTCCTTGCCGTTGCGGGCAAGGAGGCCTTCGCTTTCCCCGGATCGAGCACTCCGCTCGCTGTCCACAGTGGACGAACGATCGGTCAGGAAGAGACCTCCGACATCCCCGCGCCCTCGATCGCGGAGGCGGCTAGTGCGCGCATGCGGCGGAGCAGGCGGGACGTCACCGGGCGGACCAGTGGGTGGACGCCGCCGTTCGCTTCGGCGGCTTGCTGCCACTTCGCCAGGCGAGCCTGGTTGATAGCGGGGTCGGCCAGTTCGGTGCACTCGAGGGTGTCGGTGTTCAGGTCGACGGTGATCGTGTCGCCGTCTTCGACGAGGGCGATGGGGCCGCCGAGCGCGGCCTCCGGGCCGACGTGCCCGATGACCAGTCCGACCGATCCTCCGGAGAACCGCGCGTCGGTCATCAGCGCGACGGAAATGCCTTTCCTCCGGCACAGCGCGGTGATGCGGGAGGTCGGGTCGAGCATTTCGGGCATGCCCGGAGCGCCCCTCGGGCCTTCGTAGCGGATGACGACCATGTCCCGGTCGGCGAATTCGTCCGGCGTCTCGACGAGCGCCCGCAGCAGGGCCTGCTCGCTGTCGAAAACGCGCGCCCGTCCCTCGAACCGGCCGTCGACGACGCCGGTCTCGACCCCGGCCAGCTTGATCACCGCGCCGCCCTCGGGGGCGAGGTTGCCCGACAGCAGCCGCAGGCCGCCGGTCGGCTTGAACGGCTCGGCGACGGGGAAGATCACCTCGCTGTCCGGGGCGGGCGGGGCGAGCCGTTCGACTTGTTCGCCGAGCGTCTCGCCGGTGCAGGTCAGCGCGGAGCCGTCGAGCAGGTCGTGCCGGAGCAGTTCCGCCACCACCGCCTGCAGGCCGCCGGCGGCATCGATGTCCACCATGCTGTACTGCCCGAACGGACGGGCGTCGACGAGCACCGGGACATTCCGGGAGAGCCGGTTGAACTCCTGCTGCGTCATGACCTCCGACCAGAAGTCGAGGCCGGTCGCGCGGGCGATCTCCGGCGCGTGCAGGACCACGTTCGTCGAGCCGCCCAGCGCGATCGCCACGACCGCGGCGTTGCGGAACGCCGCCGGGGTGGCCAGCTGCCGCGGCGTGATCCCCCGCTGCGTCATGATTTCCAGGCAGTCCACGATCTGTTCAGGGAATTCCCCGGTCCGCCGCGGATCCTCGGACGCCGGCGACACCATGTGCAGCGGCTCCAGCCCCAGCACGGCGATGAACGACTGCATCGTGTTGTAGGTGAAGATCCCGCCGCAGCTGCCGTGCCCGGGACACGCGTTGCGCGCCCACCGCTCGCGTTTGGCCGCGTCCGGGTCCCCGGCGACCTGGAAGCAGCTGACCAGGTCGATCCGCTCCCCGGTTTCGGGGTCCGTGCCCGGCCGGATGGACCCGTCGGAGAGCACCACCGCGGGCACGTCGCGCTCCAGGATCGCCGCCGTCGCCCCGACCGGGGGCTTGTCGCACGCCACCACGGCGACGGTTCCCCGGATCTCGCTGCCCTCGAAATGCAGCGACAGCCCGTCGTTCGTCGTCTCGCGGCCGATCAGCGAGTACCGCATCTGCGGCGTGCCGTTGCGCTGGCCGTCCGAGATCCCGCCCGAGTAGTTCGGGGCCAGCAGCCGGACGGGCAGGTCGCGCTCGCGGATCCGGCGCGCCAGCGCTTCGTGGATCGCCTCGACCTTGTCCGAGACGCCGACGTAGCAGACGCTGTCGCCCAACGTGCCCACGACGCCCCACGCGTCCCCGTGGATCTTGTCCACGTCCTGGCCCAGCGCGCGGGCCGTGGCCACCGCCTGGCAGTCCTGGCCCGGGCGCCACACATCCCGGCGGCTCGACTCGTCCATCAACGCTCCCGTCTTCGACACGATCGTCCCCATCGTCGCAGATCCGGGCGGGTGCGCATCCTGGCTTCGACGGTCAACCGGCGTGCGGGCGGGCCTCGCCGGTGCGGAGGGCGGTCAGTTCGTCCAGGCAGTACTCCGCGCGGCGGGCGGAGCCGTAGCGGGTCAGTTTGCCCCGGCGCGCCCACTGCCGGACGGTCGCCTCGGGCACTCCGGCGGCGAGCGCGGCTTCCTTGGTGGGCACGGTGCGCCGCCGGTTTTGTTCGCGGGTGCGGACGTCGAGCCAGTCCGCCGGGGGCAGGTCGTGCCCGGCTTCGCAGGCGACTGTGGCGGTGGCGGGCCGCAGGTGCACCGGGGCGCGGCAGCCGCCGACCGGGCAGTTCCCGACCGGGACGGCGGGGCGCGGGTCGTCGAGGGCGGCGGTCGCGGAGGAGATGAGGTCGGAGAGCTCGTCGAGGAAGTCCGCGCCGCTGGGGTGCCCGGCCAGCCAGTCCCGGTGCGCGGCGAGGAAACGCACCAGCTCCGGCACGGTCCGCCGCGGCGCCGCGACCTGCCGTTCGGCGGCCACCAGCCCCGCCCAGGAGGCCAGGACGCCGAGGATCCGCGACCGGGCGTCGAAGGCGGCCTCCCGGAACGGCAGCCCGGTCCCCCGGCGGGCGGGGTGTTCGCGCACCGCGCCGCCGGTCCGTCCGGGCTGCAGCGCGGCCTCGCAGCGGGAGTAGAGGAGGGGAAGCGCGGTCAGCCCTGCGCCGACCGGGTCGGTCCGGCCGGACGGTCCGGTCAGGCGGGTCGGTTCAACCGAGCGGGCCAGATCAGACACGTGAACCGAAGCAGCCGAGCGGATTCGGTCGTCCGGACGGCTTCCGGCAGCCGGATCAGCAGGACGAGTCCGACCGACCGCACGGACCCGCTCGCCCAGACCGCCCGTCTCCCCTCGGCAGGTGGCGTCCGCGGGCCGGGACTCGTCGGGCATGGTCAGTTCCGTTCGGGGTCCGGGCTGTCTTCCAGCATTTCCAGGACAGCCGAGGTGATGGTGTAGCCGGTGCCGCCGCCGAGGAGCAGGATGCGGTCGCCTTTGCGGGCCCGGCCGGTGCTGACCAGGTGGTGCAGGCCGGCGAACTGGTCGCCGGTGCCGAGGTGGCCGGTGGTGCGGCCGAATTCCCAGTTGGTGCGCTCCAGCGGGATGCCGAGGAAGCGGTCGGCGATGTCGGCGGCGCGGGCGGCGGTGGTCACCACCGGGACGGCGAACGCCAGATCCGCCGCGGTGATGCCCGCTTCGTCGAGGACGCGGTGCAGGGAGGCGCCGAACAGCGCGGCCATCCGGCCGTAGTGCTCCAGCATCGGCAAGTCCTTGGCGTGGAACTGTTTGCGCATCGCGTCGAAGTCGACCGGCGGCTGCTGCGCGCCGGCGAATCCGCCGCCGCGGGCCTCGCCTTCTAGGGAGTTGTCGGCCATCGTCGAGAGCGACAGGATCCGGGCGAATCCGCCGGAACCGCTCAGCAGCAGCGCGCTCCCGCCGTCGGCGAGCACCGACTGGTCGCCGTACCAGCGGCGGACCCACGCGCTGTCGAAACGGTCGCCGGTGGTGACGAGGACGGCGTCCTCCGGGCCGGTCACGAACCGGCGGCCCAGTTCGAGCGCGCCCATCGCGCCGTTGCATTCCTGGACGACGTCGAACGACGGGACGTCGCGGCCGACCGTGTGCAGGGCGACGTACGGGGCGGCCTGCCAGTAGTGCGCGCCCTGGTAGTCGACGTAGGAGTGGAACACCGCGCGGACCGTGCCGAAGTCGCGGGCGGACGCCATGGCCAGCGCGCCGCGTCCGGCGATCGCGGCCATTTCCGCCGGGTACCGCTCGGTCTCGACGCAGGCGGAGCGGACGCCGTCCGTCTGTGCTGACTCGGCGTCGTACCGGTTCGCCGCGACGGCTTCCTCGGCCGTCTCCCGGTCGGGCAGGCAGGCGCCGACGCCCGCGACGTACAGGGGGCACGGATTCACCGGGTCGCTCCTTCCCCGGCGCAGGGCCGGACCCCGCGCCACGATTGGACGAACCGACCGTACGGCGCGGGGATTGGGGCGGCGTTGAGCCGGTGTGGACGCTCCGGCGGCGACGGCTGTGCGCCGGGCGGACCGGCTGGTAGGAGGGAGCACGGGGGCCGCGTTCCGGCTCCGTCCGCAGTTCCCACCGCGGTGGGCCATCGGGAGGTTCCGTGTACGAATTGCCGTTTCCGCCGAGCGAGGACCTGTCCCGGCTGGCCCCGCAGTACTACCGCCTGCTCGAGGACGAGCCGCTGACGAAGGTCCGCACGCCCGCCGGGGACGAGGCCTGGCTGGCCTGCGGGTACGACCTCGTGCGGGACCTCGCCTCCAGCCCGGTGCTGCGGCGCGGCCACCGCACGCCGGAATCGGCGGCGCGGATCAACGATTCGGTGGTGCAGGGCGGTCCGACCGAGGAGTTCGACGGCGAACTGGAGCGGCACACCCGGATGCGCAAGCTGCTCACGCCCGCGTTTTCCGCGAAGCGGATGCTGGCGCTTCAGGAAAGCGTCGAGGAACGGGTCGACGCGCTGCTCGACGAACTCCCCGGACCGCCCGCCGACCTGCACGCCGGGCTGTCCCAGCGGCTGCCCGCGATGGTCATCTGCACGCTGGTCGGGGCGCCGTACGAGGATTACGAGCTGTTCCGGTCCTGGACGTCGCGGCTTTCGGGCACCGGCGATCCGGAGGCGGGCCGCGCGGCGCAGATCGAGTTCGGCGTCTACATGGCGGAACTGCTGGAGCGGAAGAAGCGCGAACCGAGCGAGGACGTCTTCTCCGACCTGGCCGCGGCGGGCGGAGTGGAACTGCCGGAGGCGGCCCGGCTCGCGGCCGCGCTGCTGTTCGCCGGGTACGAGACCACGATGAGCCGGATCGACCTCGGCACCGTGCTGTTCATCCGCAACCCCGCGCAGTGGGCGAAGCTGACCGCCGACCCCGGGCTGGTCACCGGTGCGGTGGAAGAAGTCCTGCGGATGGTCGTGACGAACATCCAGGACACCGGAGGCTCGGTCCGATACGCGGCCGAAGACCTGACGGCGGGCGACACGACCATCCCCTCCGGCGACGCGGTGCTGCTCGCCTACCACGCGGCGAACCGGGATCCGCGCGTGTTCGAGCGGCCGGACGAGTTCGACATCACCCGCTCGCCCAATCCGCACCTCGGTTTCGGGCACGGGATGCGGTACTGCGTGGGCAACACGCTCGCCCGGATCGAGCTGCGGGCGGTGTTCGGCGCGCTGGCGAAACGGTTCCCCGGACTGCACCTCGCCGCGGACGGGGACGCGCCGCGGCGCCGGGCCGAATCGGTGACCGGCGGAGTGACCGAGCTCGCCGTCAGCTGGTGAACCGGGCCGGTCGGCCCCAGGATTCCACCCTCCTTTGCACCCCCGGGTGGATGCCCGCCCGGGGGTGCGCTGCCTACCGTGGGGCCGACCCCGAGGAACGGATTGCGCGATGTGGAAGACGTTGGACGAAATCTCGAACATCGTGGCCCTTGTGGCCGGCGGCGCCTACATCGTCTGGTCGATCATCCGCAGGCTGCGCGGCACGCCGATGTCCACGAAACGGCTGCTGGTCCTTCCGGTGGTCTGCTTCGCCGTCGGCATCTACATGGCTGCCGGCGACGTCACGAAGGCGACCGCGCTGGACTGGGAGCTGCTGGGCGTCTTCGTGCTCGCGGCGTACGGCGAGGGCCTCGGCCGCGGGGCCACCATCCGGCTCTACGAGCAGGACGGCCTCCCGCACCAGAAGTACAACTGGCTCACCGTGACGATCTGGCTTTCGCTGATCCCGCTGCGCGTCGGCATGGTCCTGCTGGCCCAGCACTGGCACGCGGACATCGCGGGCGGCACCGACATGGTGGGCATCCTGCTCGGCCTGACCTTCCTCGGCGAGGCCTCGGTGGTCCTCCCCCGCGCCCGCCGGATGGGACTCAACCTGAGCCTGTCGCCGAAGAAGAACGCCAAGAAGGGCCGGGCTTCCGACCGGGTCGGGCACGCTGGCTGAGCGCAGGAACTCCAGGTGGGCCGCGTGGTCCGGGGAGGTACGTGAGGGGAACCCTGAGGGAATCTGATTCCCTCAGGGTTCCCCTCACGTACTTTTCGCTCCTCGCAGCGGCGCGACGGTGAGCTCGCGGCGAGGCTCAGGTGGCTCAGGCAACCGGGCGGGCGCGGGTCAGCAGTTCGGCTACCCGGTCCGTGCCCACCGCGCCGCGTTTGAGTTCTGTCAGCACCGCGTCGATGTCCGCGGGTGCGACCGTCAGGCCGCGTTCGGCGGCGACGGCCGTCACGGCCGAGCGGCCGGAGTGCTTGCCCAGCACGATCCGGCGCTGCCTGCCCACCAGTTCCGGCGGGTACGGCTCGTAAGTGCTGGGATCGCGGGAGATTCCGTCCACGTGGAGGCCGCTTTCGTGCACGAACGCGTGCGCGCCGACGACGGGAGCGTACGCGGGCACGCGATCGCCGATGAGCCCGGCGACGTGCCGCGCCAACGGTTCCAGCAGCGGGAGGTTGAGGCCGGTCGAGTGCCCCATCGCGGCTTCCAGCGCCATAACGACCTGTTCCAGCGGAGCGTTCCCAGCCCGTTCGCCGATGCCCAGCACCGAACACTGCACCCCGGACGCGCCGCCGAGCAAACCCGCGAGCGAGTTCGCGGTGGCCAGGCCGAGGTCGTTGTGACAGTGCACGGCCAGCGGCAACGGGCAGCTCTCGCCGACCCGTTCCACCAGCTCCCGCATCGTCCACGGCTGCGCGATCCCGGCGGTGTCCGCGAGGCCCAGGGCATCCGCACCGGCGTCCGCGGCTGCCTCGTACACCGCGGCGAGGATGTCAGGGTCGGTGCGGGTGGCGTCTTCGGCGGCGAATACCGCCTGCCGTCCGGCCGCCTTGACCCGGCGCACCGCACGGTCCACCCGACGTTTCAGCTCGTCCACGTCGATGCGCAGTTTGTGCCGCAAGTGCGATTCGGACGTGCCGATGAAGACCGCGACGCTGTGCGCGCCGGTGTGCAGCGCGGCGTCCACGTCCGCGTCGGCGGGGCGCGCGATCACCTGGATCACGGTGTCCAGCTCAGCGGCCACGATGGCGCGGATCGCGGCGCTCTCCTCTTCGGACACCACCGGGAAGCCCGCTTCGATCATCGGGACGCCCAACGCCGCCAGCCGCCGGGCCAGTTCCAGTTTCTGGTCCGGACGGAACGCCACCCCGGGCATCTGCTCGCCGTCGCGCAGCGTGGTGTCGCTGACGACCACTCGCTCCGGCAGCTGCCCGGTGCGCAGCGGTTCGCGCGGCACGGCGGTGGCTCGGCCGCGCGGTCCGCGGAATTCGTTGAACAGCTGGTTAAGGAGCATCATGTCGCGGGCGGGCGCGTCCATCCGCAACGCGCGGGTCAGGTAGGCGCGGCGGGGATTGCTGGTTCCGTCCAGGAAGATCGCCGCGAAGACCGTGCCGGTGGTGGTGATCGTCAGCCGGGGCAGTTCCGGCTCGGGCTCGTCGGCGGAGAGCCGTCGTACGGCGTTGTCCGCGGTGCACAGGACAATCGCCAAGTCCGGTTCGGACAGTCGCACCTCGATCAGCCGCGCCCAGCCGTTCAATGCCCGCAATCCGGTCTCGCGGGCGGCCAGTCCGGCCAGCTGCTGGTCCACGAAGGACAAGACCGCTTCTGAGTCCACAGTGGACTTATCATTGCCCAGCTCGTGCCGGGCACGCAGGAGCCGCTGACTCCCCCACGCACAACCCAGCGCGACCGCGGTGATCGGGACACCGACCGCGAGACCGCAGCCCAGCGTCACGAACGCGCCTGCCAGCAGGACCCGTTCGAGCACCAGCACGGTGTGCGCCCGATAAGCCCGCAGCCGGGTCACTTCCTGAGTCCACAATGGAGCGAGGGCGGCCATCGCGGCTGCGGCGGACAAGGCGAACACGACGAGTGCGGCGACAGTCGCGGACGAGACCACGAACTGCGCGACCGCGCACAGATAAGCGACCAGGATCGTGCCGGTGGCCACCCGGACGCCGACGGTCAGCCCGTGGCGGACCGGCAGCGTCGCGTAGCCGCCTTCGCGGTCGCCGTCCACGTCGCGCAGGGCACCGACCAGGTTCGATCCCGTGTCGTGCAACCAGAACGCAGCTGCCAGAGGGATGACCGTAGCCGGAGGGAGGTCGGCTACGGTCATCGCCCCGAACAGGCAGGCGAACGCCGAAATGAGGCCGCGCACCGCGTTTCCGGCCAGTCCGCGGCCTTTGAAGAAGCTGCTGTACGCGATGCCGAGCAGCAAGGCGACAACCACCAGGCCGAGCGTTCGCCAGTTCACCGCGAGCCCGATGACCCCGCCGGCGGCGGTGAGCCCGATCAGCATGCCCAGCGCGGTGCCGGGGCGCATCCGGCCGGACGGGATGGGCCGATGCGGTTTCGCGGTCGCGTCCAGGTTCCGGTCGAAGTAGTCGCCGCCGTACAGCCCGGCCAGCCAGCCGATCGTCGGCACCGCCCAGGCGCACAGCAACCGCAGCGGCGACGCGGCCGGATCAGCCAGTGCGGCACCGGCCAATCCCACCAGGCCGACGTAACAAGCGGTGTACAGCCGCCACGTTTCGACGTGCGCGAAGAGGATCTCTTTCAGCCGCATCGGTTCACAGTCGCCTGTGCGAAGTAGGACAGCGTTTCCTTGCTCGGCGTGCTGGGCAGCACTTCCAAGACTTCGGTTGCGCGCACGGCATATCCGCGGGCGGCGTCGGCAGCCGCGTCGACCCCGCCCGCTTCGCGCACCAGTGCGGAAACCGCGGCCAGGCGCGCGGCAGGGTCGCCGGTGCCGCGCAGCTGGCGGTCGAGTTCCGCGGACACCGCCTCGCCGCCGAGTTCGCGCGCGAGCAGGAACGGCAGGGTCAGCCGCTGGTTGGCGATGTCGCTGGTGACGGCTTTGCCCATGGCGTCGCCGTCGCTCGTGTAGGCGAGCAGGTCGTCGTGGATCTGGAAGGCCGAGCCGAGAAGTTCGCCGTAGCTGGCGAGCGCGGTGCACCATTCCGGCGGCCCGCCGCCGAGGATCGCGCCGCTGGCGCAGGCCGCGCGGAACAACGCCGACGTCTTCAGCCGGATCATTTCCAAATAGGACGGTACGTCGCAGACGTAGCCCTCGCACAGTTCGGCTTCCATGCTCTGCCCGCGGCACAGGTCGATCCCGGCCGCGGCCACCGCGGTCATTGCGCGCGCGACGCGTTCGTCCGGCACCCCGCGTTCGCCGCATTCGCCGAGCGCGGCGAACAAATAGAAGATCAGCGCGTCCCCGGCCACGATCGCGTCGTCGCGGCCGTAGGCGGCGTGCACCGACGGGCGGCCGCGGCGCATCGCGTCGCCGTCGATGATGTCGTCGTGGATGAGGCTCGCCACGTGGCCCGCCTCCGCGCCGGCCGCCGCGGGCACCACCTGTTCGACGTCCGCGCCGACCGCGCCCGCCGATTCGAGCAGCAGCAGCGGCCGGAACAGTTTCCCGCCGGGCACCAACGCGTAGTGGCAGATCCGGGCGAGATGCGCGCCCTCGGCGTCCCAGCTGTTCTCGAGGTGTTTGCCGACCAGCGAAACCAGGTGATCGATGCGGTCGGAACGGTCCAGGATGGCCGTGCCGAAATCCCGTTTCCCGGTGCTGTATGTGCTTTCCATGACCGTCCCATTCCGACGATTTCCCCCGTGCCTGCCGACGGTAGGGAGCCCGCGCGCCCGCGGACAAGGCCTCCGGCCCGTCCTCAATACGGGGTCAACAAGGCTTCAACAGCGCGGCCGGAACGGTGTTGCGGAAACGTTGAGCGGCGCTCTCCGGCGCCTTGTCGCCCGCCCGGAAGGCGCCGTACGTTGCCGGTCGTCTCGAGGAGGACGACGCATGGCTTTGCTGGAGAGAATTCGGGGACCGCGCGATCTCGACGGGCTGTCCGGAACGGAACTCGGCGCGCTCGCCGAAGAAATCCGCGGGTTCCTGGTCTCCGCGGTCGCCCGGACCGGCGGGCACCTCGGGCCCAATCTCGGGGTCGTCGAGCTCACCCTCGCCCTGCACCGGGTTTTCGATTCGCCGTGCGACACGCTGCTGTGGGACGTCGGGCACCAGTGCTACGTGCACAAAATCCTCACCGGCCGCCAGGACGGGTTCGCCGGGCTGCGGGGCGAGGGCGGGCTGTCCGGCTATCCGAGCCGCCGCGAATCCGGCCACGACGTCCTCGAGAATTCCCACGCGTCCGCCGCGCTTTCCTGGGCGGACGGGCTCGCCAGGGCCTACGAGGTGCGGCAGGTCTCCGATCGCGCGGTGGTCGCCGTGGTCGGCGACGGCGCGCTGACCGGAGGAATGGCTTGGGAAGCGCTCAACAACATCGCCGGCGCCCAGCGGCCGGTCGTGGTGGTGCTGAACGACAACGGCCGCGCGTACGACCCGACCGTCGGCGGGCTCGGCCGTCATCTCGCGGCGCTGCGGAGCGATCCCGGCGACGGCGGCGTTTTCTCCGCGCTGGGCATGGACTATCTCGGCCCGGTGGACGGGCACGACATCACCGCGCTGGAAACCGCGCTGCGGGACGCCCGCGCCCGGAACCGGCCGGTGGTGGTGCATTGCGTGACCCGCAAGGGCGCCGGGTACGCACCGTCCGAAAAGGACCCGGTCGACCGGCACCACGCGATCGGCCCGTTCGACCCCGGTACCGGGACGGCCCCCGCCGGGCCGCCGTCGTGGACCTCGGTGTTCAGCGACGAAATGATCAAGGTGGGCAACGAACGCGAGGACGTCGTCGCCATCACGGCGGCCATGCGAGGCCCGACTGGGCTCGCTCCGTTCGCCGAGCAGTACCCCGGCCGGTGCTTCGACGTCGGGATCGCGGAGCAGCACGCGGCGGCGGCCGCGGCCGGGCTGGCTTACGGCGGCCTGCATCCCGTAGTGGCGGTGTACGCCACGTTCCTGAACCGCTGTTTCGACCAGGTGCTGATGGACGTCGCCCTGCACGGCGCCGGCGTGACTTTCGTGCTGGACCGCGCGGGGCTGACCGGCGACGACGGGCCGAGCCACAACGGCATGTGGGATCTTTCGCTGCTGCAAGCGGTTCCCGGTCTCCGGGTGGCCGCTCCGCGGGACGCCGCGCAGCTGCGCACCCAGCTGCGGGAGGCGATCGAAGTGGCGGACGCGCCGACCGTCGTGCGGTTCCCGAAGGGCGCGGTGGGTCCGGACATCGAGGCGATCGAACGGCACGGGCCGGTCGACGTGCTCAGCCGCGGTGTCCGGGAGGACGTGCTGGTGGTCGGCATCGGCCCGCTCGCCGGGCCCGCGGTGGCGGCCGGGGCGCGGCTGGCCGAGATGGGCATCGGCGCGACCGTGGCGGATCCGCGCTGGATCCAGCCGGTGCCCGACGCGCTGGTCGCGCTGGCGCGGGCGCACCGCGCGGTCGTGGTGGCCGCGGACTGCGGACGCGCCGGCGGGCCGGGAACCCTGCTGGCACAAGCGCTTCAGGACGCCGGTTCGGATGTTCCGGTGACCGGGCTGGGGATTCCCCAGCAGTTCGTCGAACCTGCCAAACGGGCGCGGCTGCTGACCGCGCTGGGACTCACCGCGGATGCCATTGCCGAGGCGTCCCGCCGCACTGTCGAGAAAGGACTGTCCGAGTGACCGTCGCGTTGGGCATGCCGGGTTTGCCTGCTCCTGTTCTCGCCGAGCGTCGCAAGACCCGCCAGCTGATGGTGGGGTCGGTGGGGGTCGGCAGCGACCACCCGATCTCGGTGCAGTCGATGACCACGACGCTGACCTCCGACGTCAACGCCACCCTGCAGCAGATCGCCGAGCTGACCGCGGCGGGCTGCGACATCGTGCGCGTCGCGTGCCCGTCGGCCGACGACGCCGAGGCGCTGCCCGCGATCGCGAAGAAATCGCAGATCCCGGTGATCGCCGACATCCACTTCCAGCCCAAATACGTGTTCGCCGCGATCGAGGCCGGCTGCGCCGCGGTCCGGGTGAACCCGGGCAACATCCGCAAGTTCGACGACCAGGTCAAGGAGATTGCTGCAATCGCGTCCGATCATGGCACGCCGATCCGGATCGGCGTCAACGCCGGCTCGCTG